>NBMG01000063.1 GCA_002084865.1 Candidatus Atribacteria bacterium 4572_76 | reverse complement strand
TCGGAAGACTTATTATAATTATAAGAATAAGTAAAAGAACCGTTTAATTTTTTAGAAAATTCATATGTTATAGTAGGAGAAAATGTAAATGAATTAATTTCAGTTCCTTTTCCCCGTCTTGGATAAATCATGATGGAATTTGCATCACCTTCTTTTTCAGCTTTATAATCTTCTGTGAAATTATAATTTATACTAAGATTGTATCTAATTGTATTTTTTATCCTCTTCCCATCAAACGGCCAAAAATTAAAAGGAGTCTTAAAACCTCCCGATTGAACATAACCACCAGATACAGTAAACCCTTTACTGTACTTCTTAGTACCAGAACCGATCTTTTTATCATTATTATTGTAATTTTCATTTAAAGTAAAACTATAATTATAAGAAGCATTAAGATTAATCCCTCTCTTAAAATTAATTTTAATACCAAGTAAAGGAGAAAAAGACATTGAATATGATTTTCTATTTATCTCAAGCTTACTGTCTCCTAGATCCATATCCGGAATCCCCATATAGTTCATAGCTGGAACATCTCCAATAGGATATCCCCAACCAACAGATTTAGAACCAGACTTCGCATGATTAAGCGAAATCGAAGTGATGAATTTGCTTTTCATCATTTTTTCAATTCCCGAGATAGTAACATTATAATCCGGTAAATTAAAAGAATAATCATCAAAAGCCCAGGTATCCTGATGTCCATCACCCCACGGCCATAAGAATTGAGTCATGAAATCCTCTCCACCGAACAAATCTAATGAAGAATTAGAATAAGATCTTTTATAATTATAACTGATATTTCCTAATGAAAGATTTTTAGATACTGTTAATGCTGTTCTTCCACTGATCTCCCATGCACCATTCCAGCTATAAGTCAGATTTTTTTCGTCTCCATAATTTTGCGGCTCATTTTCCAGAGCGAACATATATCGCCAATCTGCCTGATCAAAACTATTTTCAATATTACTGGTACTATTAGTCCTGGAACGACCCAATCCAAACTTAAAATCTTTTAAATTCTTTTTAAAAAAGGAAAATAAAGAAATACTCCCTTTATTTCTAGAATTACCTTTTGACAAAAATCCGTCTCTCGTTTTATCATTTCCACCTTTAAATCTATCTTTTAAATTCGATCCTTTCTTTTTTACTTCTCCTTCTTTATCCTCAATTTTATCTTTATCATCATCTTTAAATAATTCGGCCAAGAAATCATATCCTTTACCAAAAGAAGTAAGCACTTCTCTTGTTTTAACAGTAATATTAACAGAAGTATTCATCTTATTAGCTACTTTTCTTGTTCCTTTTTCAACCAAAGTAGAATTCCAGCTGTAAGATGTAATTACTACTCCAACTGGATAATTCTCCAAATTTACCTTCTAAGAATGATTTATAGTCATATTTATGATAATCGACCGCTACTCCTCTTGTAGAATTTCCGGTTTCATCATCAACAATAGAAATTTTCTTTTTATACATATCAGAATTAAGATTTAAAGAATAATTCGTCTTTAGTATCGAAATGGGATTAAAGCTGGTAGATAGAGTCCTGGTCACGGTAAAAATATTATTCGTCCTGAAAGCATCTTTTCGGGATCTGGATTCTGTCAAAGATTGACTCGTAGCAATAGAAGTAGAATAAGAAGACGGTATCAAAGAAATTTTTTCATTCTTAATTTTTTTCAAACCCCAGATATTTTCTGTCCATTTAAATGGAGAAAAAGTTACCCATTCTTTAGGAAAAGATAAATTATAACTAGCATTATAACTGTATGTTTCCGTCTCTTTTTTTATATAAGTGCTATTCTTTTCTTCAGAAAAGAAGGCATCGGCACCAAAAGAGAGTTTATCTAAAGTATGTTTCACAAAAGGATTCTTGGATTTAGAATTTTTCTTAACAGAAATTCTAGCTCTATGACTTTTTGTTTCGATTTTAACAGAATCGGGAATATCATTTTCAGCTACCAAAATATCTGTGGAACCCTCATATTTGGAATATGAATAATTATTAATGTGAGTATACCTTAAAGGGAGGGAAATTCCATACGATTTAGGAAAAAACATACCTAATTCGAGTTTAGAATTAAGATTAAAATTAAGCTCATTAGTACCACTCCCCATTCTTTGATGAACATTATGGAATTCAGCATCTTTTCTCTCTATTTCCGCATCGAGAGTAGCAAAATCGGCAAACTGAAAATTAATTTGCCCCCTCATAGCCATCCCTTTCTCTTTTCTAATCCCGGTCAATCGCAATTCATCGAGCCATAATTCGGTTTCCAAAGCTTCTGTTCCGTAATCAACAACTCCGGCGGCAAGGTATCTGATATCTCTTAAAGAAGGATTACCATAAATCCCTATAAGTCTGGACATTTCCATATTATTATAAGGAACCATAAACAAGGAATCCACATTAGTAATCCCTTTTTCTGCTCTTTTAGTTTTCAAATAAGTAAGACTGTCAAGCTGAACATCAAGTTCATTACCTGCCCAACCATTCTTTAATTTTGATCTGTATTCATAATAATTTACCGAATCTTTACCAAATCTATAGACGAAATAAATATCCCTCTCCTCCGGCCAAGGAATAAGTCCATCTCCGCCATGAACATACATTTTTATTTTTTGATATTCAATGTAATTTTCCCCTTTATACAACTCTTTAACAACAAAAGCCTCTTTATCGTTAACTCCATAATCCTGATCAAGATTAAGTTTTAAACAAATAGACTGCTCTTTAACCTCATTGCCATCACTATCTTCTTCAACCTTAAAAGGAGGCGTATAATTATTATTATCAATGCTATTAATAGTGGCAGCATCTATTTTGCCTTTATTATCTCCCTCAGCTTTCCATTCATTACCCACAAAATCAAGAGAAACAAATTCAACCTTAGTTTTACTCGAAGCTCCGTTAAACCAGAGCTTAACATATTTTATTTTTTCCATATCCGGTTCATCGCTACCGATTATTTTCCTTCTAATATCATCCAGCGGTATTCTGTAAAGCGCAAACTGTCCTTCATAAGTATCCTTACTCACCAGATAACCATCTCCTTCATTAAGATCACTGATATTATTATTCAATTCAAGACTATATCGATAACCTTTTACAGTTAAATCAAGATTACCACCTAAGTCAAGATCTTCAGTATCCAGTCTTCCATTACCTTGAGTTTTATTGTATTCTTCATATTGAATATCGCTATCCGGCTTTGGTCTGTCTCCGTTCATTGGATGATCATCATAAGATCTAAATTCATAAAAACGGGCTTCTCTAGCGCTGTCTGGATCTGCCGCAATGGTATAAAAATCATTATTATCTCTTTTCCCCATACCATCGAGACCAATATCTTCACCGTCTAAATCATTGAGCTTACCATCTCCATTAATATCTTCAGTATCAATAAATCCATTGGGAATAGCATCCTCACTGAGTTCTCCAATATCAAAATTCAAAGTAATTTTCTGATCTGTTCCTACCAGAAACTCAATATATTTTATTTCACTAAAATCCTGATACATTGTTGGAATATAACGCATTACACCATTCCAGCGATCACCAATATTTACCTGTTCTGCCAAGGCAGGAGATTCTCCTGCGGGATCAAATTCAAAATTAAGGGTATTTATCTTTTGAGTACCTTCATCACCTTCCATCCCCTCTCTGTAAATTTCCCTTTTTTCTCTCTGCTCATCACTCTGAGGATTATACCAGAAAAAATTCAAACGACCTTCACAGGCATGAGATTTCAAAAAATAGGGAAGTATTTTAGGATCGATATTATCACTAATTACTTCCGGCTTATATGAGTAACTACCCTCCGTTTCATAATCATCAGGTAAAGAAGCCGGATGCCAACCGTAATAGATCATCCCCAGTGAGCGTTGTCTTCTCGATCCCTCAAAATCATCAACAAAAGCTTTTCCCAAAGGATTCGGATTGGGGATTATCTGAGCAATTTCCCCTTCCAAAGAAATTTTTGATTTAGCATCTGTATTAATGAAAGGAATATTATCAACTATCCTGGTAAAAAAAGGGACTTCAAAAGAGGCCTTTCCATTAACATCCCAAACAAAATTCTTTTTTGGTTCATAGCCAACATGAATTCTATCCTCTTTTGTCGATTCCGAAAGGTAAAGGATAGTAGCTCCCAACCAGGCATCCTTAGTAAACTGATATTGCCATCTATTCCCCAATAATAATTTTTGATCAAGTTGAAAAATCGAAGCTGATTCATAAAGGATCTCCAAATCGCCCGTCATGGCATCACCGTTAATAATGGAAAGCTGACCGGTATTATAATCAATGATATAATCAATATCACGCACTAATTGGGTAGCCCCCATTCGCACAACTTCTGAATCTTCAATAACATTAAACCCCAAATCAAAAGTACTTGACTTACTGGCAAATTCCACTTGAAGTTTAAATTCAGATCGTTTATCATCCTCTTTATAGATCAAAGAATCAACAAACTGAGCTACTATAGCAGAATCCTGATCATAAAGATGAATACTGTCTAAATTACTATTCAAATTCAAATCCGGCCAGAAAGGGGTAAGTTCCGGGAAAAAGAATTCCCCGTTAGCAGAATTTAAAAAACCAAGATCTACATCCTGTTCATTCTCCTGAGCGACCTGATACCATTCCAAATATGTTTTCTTTTTAGGAGTTTTAGTCTCAGAATCGTCACCTTTAAAAATAGTAAGTTTAAAACCATCTTTTCGAACATCACTACCGCCAAGATAATAAACATTTTTCCACTCGTTATCAGACCAAGGATCATCATAATTCTGTCCGTTTTCCGCAATTATCTGCAAATGCAGCAACCCGTTTTCATCTCTTTCGCCGATTTCTATTTCATTACCCGTCTCTACATCATATTTATTATAACGGGCAGCCAACACTTCACCAGCCTGAAGATTAACCGATTTTAAATAAATATAGCCAAGGCCGTCATTTATAACATAATCATCAGGATCGATCCACCTTACCCAGTTATTTTCTTTATATAAATTCTGAATTCCATCAATCTCTAACTGATCTCTATTTTGACAATCCACATAAATATTTGCTTTTTCCCGATCAGAACCGTTAGCTCTGGAAGTAATATATAGATTAAAAGAATTACTCTTAACAGGAGTTTGAGAAACATCCATTACAGTATGACTCAAACGCTTCTCATAATTATTAGGCGAAGAATAGTTCTCTCTGTAACTATCATCTAGAAAAAAATACTTCAGCTTTTGATATTTATCCGCTTCGATAATTTTTGTCTGAGTTCGAACTCCTCCCGTAAGCTCCAATTTTTTCTTTTTACCCTTTTCCAAAGAAGCTATTATAGTAGAAGTAAGATTACCTATTTTAAGATCTGTTTTAATACCAAAAAGTCCGGTATTTTTACCACTAAAAGTAACATATTTAGTACCGGGAAGACTAAGCCCGATATTACCCGCTTCCAACTTCTGCACTATCTCATCAGAATCTCCGGTATAAGTAATTTTAAGTGTATTTTCAAAATCCATACTTTCCGTATTCTGATTAATATCAACATCTACTTTACTACCGACCTTACCTCGAATAGAGATATTTTGAGTTTGATCCATCTTAAAATCAAAACTACCACTCTCATCACCGGACAAACTATATCCGGAAGTTGCCGATTTACTGCCAATAAGAGAAAAAGAAAGATCCCCTCTTACTCTAAGACCTATTCTATTTCCACCAAAAATCCTGTTAAAAGTCCGGGATTTAATCTTCACCGGGATATTTATCTGAATTTCTCCATTAGAGGAAGTGGAACTCTCCTTATCAGACACTGTAGCTACCTGCTGATACCAGAGATTTTTATTTTCATATTTAAGCCGCTGCTCTTTATAATCAGCCAGCTTCATAATTACAGTTTGTTTATAATCCTCCTCAAACAATTTTTCATAAATTACGACATACTGCATAGACGAATCTATTTCAGCTCCATCTTTATATCTACTGGAGATACCGCTGAGAGTAAAGTAAACAGAATCTCTTTTTAGTTTAGTATAATAATTATCTCCAATTCGGGGAAACACCGAAGCTGAATTTCTTTTCACTGTATTGGAAAAATCGATCCTCTGATAAGTTTTATACTTTTGCAAATCTACCGTCATAGCACT
>NBMG01000062.1 GCA_002084865.1 Candidatus Atribacteria bacterium 4572_76 | reverse complement strand
ATCCCAAATTTATTAGCATAAGTAGGTTTTCCCATATCTCTTTGGTCTTGCATGATATCGAGCATATCATCAATAATTTGAAAGGCTAACCCAATATTTTCAGCAGTTTTTTTCATATATAGATCAACTAAATCTTCTTTGGTGATGTCTTCATTTTTTGCGGTTATGTCTTCTACTTGCCCTCCTAACATATTTTCAGTTCCGATATAAAAGGATGTTTCTTTTATTAATTTTAAAATAGATTGTTTTTTTATCTCTTTAACTTCCGAATTTTTAATAATTAAGTCAAATCCGGAAACTAAAAGGGCATCCCCTGCTAATAACGCTATTGCCTCTCCAAACACTTTATGATTGCTTGGCTTCCCCCGTCTAAAATCATCATTATCTATACTGGGAAGGTCATCATGGATTAGTGAAAAAGTGTGGATTAATTCGATTCCACAAGCCGCCCTTAGCACACTTTCAGCTTCTCTTCCGAAAAGTTCAGCTGTTGCTAAAGTGAAAATCGGCCTGATTCTCTTTCCTCCGCCAAAAACACTATAGCGCATTGCTTTGTGAATAATTGAAGGTGCTTTTTCTTCCGGTGGTAAATATTCATCTAAAGTCTTGTCTATAATATTTTTTTTATTTTCCAGATATTTTTTAAAATTCATTAATCGTATTTTCTCCCTTTTTTTCAGAAAAAGGTTTGGTAGAATATTTTTCTTCACCTTCAATCACCAATTGTTCTATCTTCTTTTTAGTTTCATTCAGCTTTTCCAAGCATATTTTTGATATATTCATTCCTTCTTCATAAGTTTTTACTGATTCATCCAAGGTCAATTCGCCTTCCTCTAATCGTTGGACAATCTTTTCCAATTTTCTTAAATATTCTTCAAAAGGGATATCTTCTAATTTTTTCTTGTTTTTCAATTTGAAACAGCCTCCTTTTTTTCTATTTTACTCAATATCCTGCCATCACTTATAATAACTTCGATTTTTGCGCCCACTTCGATTTGCTCTAATCTTTTAATAATCTCCTTGCCGGGTATTTTTCTGCAGACACTATATCCTCTTTCAATTACTGCCCAGGGGCTTAATGAATCCAGCCTTTGGACATCTTTTTTTACCCTTTCTTCGTATAATTCTATTTGATGTTTAATCCTTGAATTTAAACGAGCGCTAAATTCATCGATATATTGATAATATTGATTAATTTTATTTTCCGGTCCCTGATATTTAAGACTTCTGCATAAAGAATTTATATTTTCTGTTTTTAACTCAAAGTTTCTTTTAGCTGCTCTGGTTATTTTACTTTTTAATAAAGTTAGATTATTTATCAAGCTATTTTTATCCGGTATAGTCATTTCTGCTGCCGCAGAGGGAGTGGGAGCACGTAGGTCAGCAACAAAATCTGAAATAGTAAAATCTGTTTCGTGGCCTACTGCAGAAACTATAGGTATTTTAGAATTGTAAATACTGCGAGCCAAAATTTCCTCATTAAAAGGCCACAGCTCTTCCAGTGAGCCTCCGCCTCGGCCAATTATAATAAAATCTAAATCTTTTAGATGTTTATTTAAAAAATCAATCTTCTTAGCAATATCCTGAGCGGCAGATACTCCTTGCACCAGGGAAGGAACAACCAAAATTGAAAGATTGGGAAATCTTCTCAATGAAATAGTTATAATATCTCTAATTGCTGCCCCGGTTGAAGAAGTAATAACCGCAATATTTTTCGGAATAAGCGGCAATTTCTTTTTAATTTCTTCGGAAAAAAGTCCCTCTTCTTTAAGTTTTAATTTAAGTCTTTCAAAAGCTAAATAAAGTTCACCCTTTCCGGCTTCTACTATTTCCTTTACATACAGCTGGTATTCTCCTCTTTTTTCATATACACTGACATCCCCTCGTACCTTAACTTTCATTCCGTCTCCCGGAGCAAACCGTAAACTATAATTATTCCCTCTAAACATTACACATCTTATCTGGCTTTCTTTATCCTTGAGTACAAAATACATATGTCCTGAAGAATGTAATTTAAAATTAGATATCTCTCCTAATATCCAGATATCCTGCAGGTTATAATCATTTTCAAAGAGATTTTTTATATATTTGTTAATCTTGGAAACTGTATATATTTTTGATTCTGTATAGTAGTTATTCATAATCCTTTAATCTATTTTCTTTAATATTTTATCATTTTTATTGATTCTGCCTAAAACTCCGTTTACAAAACTAAAAGAACTTCTTGTGCCATATTTTTTAGCTAATTCAACTGCTTCGTTAATGGAAACACTTTTGGGTATATTTTGTAAGTATAATATTTCGTAGATTGCTATCCGAAGAATGCTTCTATCAATGTTAGTAATTCTATCTAAAGACCAATTATTAGTATAATTTTTAATCACCTTATCTATTTCAGCTAAATTACTCATCACTCCTTTAACCAGGGTTAGAGTAAATTCCTTAACATCGTCTGGATATTTATCATTTTCAAAAGCATGTTTAAGAGCTTCTTCAATATTAGCATGAACTAAATCGACTTGAAATAATACTTTTAAACTTACTTCTCGGGATACTCTTCTTCCTCCCATTACTCCTCCTGATAACACAGATAACATTCTTCCTCCCATTACTCCTCCTGATAACACAGATAACACAGATTATATTGAGATTACACAGATTGTCATTCCTGCATTTCTATGTCATTCCCGCCCCCTTTTTTCATGAGGGTAAACTTTGCTATTTTATTGCCTAATATCTTTTGTGGGCACGATGCATCGTGCCCTTACATTACCATTTTGTTTAGCCCCTTGGCAAAAATCAAATATAGCATTAGAAAACTTTTATGAATAAATTAGAAGCGACCAAGTCTTTTCTGCTTTGTGACTTCTTAGGAAACTGTATTCCTTGAACCCACACCTTTAACCCCAGTTAAATTTAAACCAACTATACTTCTGATGGTTTCTGTGGTAATGTTTATTTCTCCCAAATCGGTTTTAACAGTCTGCATTGATTTTTTTCACCTCTATTCGTATTGCGTATCGCGTATCGCGTTAAAGCCTTTTGATTAGATTTGTAGTCATCCTACAAATATGATCTAATTTCTCTGTTAATTCTATTTCTCTATCTTCGGTTATATATTCCAAATTTTTTGCTATAGCAATTTGAGTTTCTAATTCAGCACAACTTCCTAAAGCTATATAGAGAAACTGCTTATACTCTTTGTTATGATATCTCCTGAAACCTTCTGCTATATTAGAAGGTATGGAGATTGCTGAGCGTCTAATTTGAGAAGTCAAGCCGTATAATTCTTCTTTAGGAAACTTTTTTGTTAGTATATAAATATCACTGACAATTTCTATACCTTTTTGCCAGATCCTTAAATCTTTAAATCTTTTTATACCTTCTTCCATCTTTCCCCTTTGTTTCTCGTTTTCATAACCTTTACGTAATACGTGACACTTCTTTTACTCTGTCCTAACGCGATACGCGATACGCGATACGATATTATTCCCTCTCTATGTATTTTTTCTCCCTGGTGTCTATTTTAATTACATCCCCTTCTTTTACAAACAAGGGGACCTGAATTATTGCTCCGGTTTCTAAAGTTGCCGGTTTAAGCGCACCTGACACGGTATTTCCTTTTACGCCAGGCATAGTTTTAATAACTTTTAAACTCATAAAATTTGGTAGTTCGGCACCAATCAGTTCACCTTTACAGAATATAATATCAACATCATTACCTTCTTTTAATAAATCGGTTATTTCACTTATCTGTTCTTTGAATAGGGAAATTTGCTCATAATTTTCTTTATTCATAAAACAATAACTATTACCATCATTATACAGATATTGCATAGTTTTCCTATCAACTATTGCTTGTTCCATTTTTTCTCCCGCCCTGAAGGTTTTGTCTAAAATAAGCCCGGTTTTTAAATTTTTAAATTTAGTCCTTACAAATGCTCCGCCCTTACCGGGTTTTACGTGTTGAAAATCCACAATGCTGTATATTTCACCATCTAATTCAACAGTTAAGCCTTTTTTAAAATCACTGGTAGAAATCAAAATCTAACCTCCTGTTTTTAATTAAACTTATAAATCAATTGTCTATGACGCTGGTAATTCAACTTTGACTTTGCCAATGTCATTTCCGATTCTTATATTCTTATCATGTCATTCCCGCGAAACTTGTCCTCGACCTGATCGGGGAGCGGGAATCTATCCTTCTTTTCTATTTCCATAGGAGTCGAGTTCATTCGACCCGTGTTGTTTTAACGGGTTCGATGAATCGAACCCCTACAAAAATTACTTATTACGGCCAGACACAAGGTCTGCCCCTACTCTTTTTATACAAATTTTTCACAGAAACTTTCTACTTCTTTTCTTACTTCCTCTTTTATCTTCAGATCTTCTGTATCGCTCAAGACCCTATCAATCATCCCGGCTATTAATTCCATATCTTTCTCTTTCATTCCCCGGGTAGTCACCGCAGGAGTACCGATTCTTATTCCGCTGGCGATCCAGGGCTTTTGAGGGTCAAACGGAATCATATTCTTATTAACAGTAATCCCCGCTTCTTCCAAAGCTTTTTCTGCCTGCTTTCCGGTAATTCCTTTACTTCTCAAATCTACTAACATTAAATGATTATCAGTTCCACCGGATACTAAATTATAACCTAATTCAATTAATTTTTTAGCCAAGGTTTTAGCATTTTTAACAATCTGATTCTGATAGTTTATAAATTCCGGAGTCATTGCTTGCTTAAAACAGACCGCTTTAGCTGCAATAACATGCATTAGAGGACCGCCCTGAATCCCCGGGAAAATAGTTTTATCAACTGCCGAGCCAAGCTCTTCTTTGCACAAAATTAAACCGCCTCTCGGTCCCCTTAGGGTTTTATGAGTAGTGGTAGTAACAAAATGACAATGAGGTACGGCACTTTTATGAAGACCTGCTATAATCAATCCGGCGATATGAGCAATGTCTGCCATCAAATATGCTCCGACTTCATCGGCAATTGACCTGAATGCCGAGAAATCTATCTCCCGAGGATAGGCACTCGCCCCGGCAATAATTAATTTTGGTTTGTTTTTTATGGCTAAATCTCTTAAATTATCATAATCTATTCTCCCGGTATCCTCCCCCACTCCATAAGGAACAATATTAAAAAATCTACCGGAAAAATTTACCGGGCTGCCATGAGTAAGATGTCCTCCATGAGAAAGATTCATCGCTAAAATAGTATCTCCTACTTCTAAAACACTAAAATAGACCGCCATATTTGCCTGTGAGCCGGAGTGAGGTTGAACATTGGCATGTTCTGCCTTAAATATCTCTTTCGCCCTCTTGATAGCTAAATTTTCTACTATATCGATATATTTACATCCACCATAATATTTCTTGCCGGGATAGCCTTCGGCATACTTATTAGTTAAAACCGAACCTTGGGCTTCCAATACTTCCGGGGAAACAAAGTTTTCCGAAGCAATTAATTCTATGGTGTATTTTTGACGTTTTTCTTCATTTTTTATTGCTTCAAATATTTCCGAATCTACTTTCTTTAAATTACTTTTCATAATAATACTTTCTCCTTTTAAAATAATTTATTTATCTCTGCAGCTGTAGGACAGGCGTCTCGCCTGTCTACTAATTCAAAGATTTAATATTTTTGGAAACCAGGTTAATATTTCATAACCTTCTTCAGTCATCAAAACCGAATCTTCAATCCTCACTCCGCCAACTTCGGGCAGATATATACCGGGTTCAATGGTAACTACCATCCCGGGTAGTAAAACCGTATCATCACTGAAAGAAACTCTGGGTAGTTCGTGAATATCTAACCCTACTCCATGACCTAAACCATGGCCAAAATATTTTCCGTAACCTTTTTTTTCAATTATATCCCTTGCTACAGAATCCACTTCTTTACATTTTACACCCGGTTTCAGAAATTCGAGGGCTGCTTTTTGAGCTTCTAATACAATAGAAAATATCTTTTTTTGTTTTTCGTTTTCTTTTCCCATAATTATGGTGCGGGTTATATCGGAATTATAATTCTGATAATTCGCTCCCATATCAATAGTTATAAGCTCCCCTTCGACAATCTTTTTTTCAGAAGGTTTTCCGTGCGGTAGAGACGACCTTTCTCCGGAAACCACAATTGTTTCAAAAGCTTCCTTTTGGGCTCCTTTTTTTCTCATAGTATAAGCTAACTCAGAAGCAATATCAAGTTCTCTTAAACCCGGTCTTATTATTTCAAAAACATCCTTTAAACTTTCTGTAGTTATTTGGGCAGCTTTCTTTATTTTAATGATTTCCTCTTTATCTTTTATCATTCTTATCTGTTCGATAATGTTATCGGTGGGTAAAAATACTATAGAATCAAAACTGTCTGAATATTTTTTAAAATCAGCATAACTTAAATCATTGCTTTCAAAAGCAATTTTTTTTATTTTACTCTTTTCCAATATCTTTTTTAATGCTAATACCCGTGCATTCTTTTTTTTCGGTTCATCAGTTATTATTTTAAAATCAGGGCTTTCTTTTTGAGCTTGTTCGGTATAACGTGAATCAGTCAGCAAATAATTTTTACCGCTAACCTCAATCAAAGCAACTCCCTCTCCATCAAATCCGGATAAGTAATTTAAGTTTTTCAGATTGGTAACTAAGAACCCTTCGATTTCTTTGTTTTCTTTTTTTATTTTATCTCTAAATATTTTTAATCTTTCTTTAATCAAGATAAATCCCCCCTCCGTATTTCTCGTTATTTTCTAATCTCTCCTACCAAATCATATTCGGAAGCTTCTGTCACTTTTACTTTTATAAATTTTCCAACTTTAGCCTTATCTCCCTTTATTACAACTTTTCCATCTATCTCCGGAGCATCTCCTTTAGTCCGTCCTATGACAATTTTCGGTATTCCCGATTGTATTTCATCAACTAACACTTCAACTTCCTTCCCTACATAAGAACTATTTATCTCTTTTGAAATCGACTGCTGGGTTAACATTAATTCTTTTAAGCGCTCTTTCTTGATGCGCACAGGAATTTGTTGGGGAAAGTCATAAGCCGAAGTCCCCTCTTCCCGCGAAAAAATAAAAGCCCCCAACCTTTCAAATCGAAATTCTTTTACAAAACTCAATAGTTCTTCAAAGTCCTTATCAGTTTCACCCGGGAATCCCACTATATTCCACAAGATTTTGGTTCTCGGAGAGCATTTTTACTTCTTCAATTATATCTTCCAACTTCCTACTGCGATGGTTTCCTCTAAGTTTAGGTATCAGGCAATAAGAACAATTGTTTTGACATCCTTCAGATATTTTGATATAGGCGTAATGTTGGGAGGTTAAAATAGTTCGAGGGGTATTGTGGTTGTAAAGAAAATTGGGTTTGGGGCTTACTTTATAGCTCTGTTCTCCTTGCAAAATATTTTTTATTACTTTATCAATCTCTAATAAATCTCCTGTTCCTAAAAACGCATCAACTTCAGGAAGTTCCTGGATAAGATTGTCATCTTTATATCTCTGAGGAAGGCATCCGGTTACTATTATATGTTTTATCTTGCCTTCTTTTTTTAGCTTTACCAGATTGAGAATCTCTTCAATAGATTCTTCTACAGCATCTCTTATGAAACTGCAGGTATTTATAATCACTATATCTGAATTATCAATCTTCCCGTTTATTTGATATCCATTTTCTCTTAATATTCCACAAATTACTTCAGTATCGACAAAATTTTTAGGACACCCTAAGGATTTAATTCCAATTTTCATAATATATGATTTTTTTTGTCCTTTCAAAAAATATCTTAAAACACCATTATCTTAATTTATCAAAATAATTAATTTAAATTAAAAACGCAAAGCGAAAAGCTAAAAACCATATACCAATTTGCCAATTAACCAATTAACCAATTGAGTTTAATTTTATACTAATTATTATTGCTACCTACATTCTTTTAATAAAATTTTAATGTAATTTCTTATCTCTTTATGTAATTCCTGAATCTTTATGTCATTCCCGCTTCCTCTCTCTCATTCCCGCGTCTTCTCTGTCATTCCCGCGTCTTCTCTGTCATTCCCGCGAAAGCGGGAATCTATCCTCCTTTTCTGTTTTTGTAGTGGTCTAATTCATTCGACCCTCCCTTATTGCGGGCTTGATGAATCAAGCCCCTACATTTGACTCCTGTTCATGTATTTTGTCTTCTTCTTTCCTAACTCCACGCTAAACGCTGTACGCTATTCGCTATTTTTTATCTAAAAAATCTATATCTTTGTTTATTCTCCAAATCTATTGCTTTTACGTGTCCCTCTACAATTTCTGGCGGGCTACCCTTAACTAAGCCAATCAGACACAAAACACCGATAATAATATCTTCAAAAAATCCTATAAAGGGAATTAGAAAATCAGGTAATAAGTCATAGGGAGATAATATATAAGCAATCGCACCATATACCAATAATTTCAAATGAAAGGGAACTTTTTTATCTTTAAGTAATCTTAAAGATAATTTTATAAAATTAGGTATATGGAAAATTATTCTGGCTAAATACAACTGCTTTTTTAATTTATTATATTGGTCTTTATTTTCTGTCATTAATTAATTCTCCATACATTTCTGTCCTTCCCGCTTCCTTATGTCATTCCCGCTTCCTTATGTCATTCCCGCGAAAGCGGGAATCTATATTTCTTTTCTTCTTTTGTAGGGGTCGAATTCATTCGACCCGTCTTGATTGCGGGCTCGATAAATCAAGCCCCTACTTTGACAGGCGGGACGACTCTATCCTACGTTTTAAAGTTTTAGAGCGTATGTAGTACACCCTTCGTCATTCCCCATTTCCTTTTGTCATTCCCGCATCTTTATGTCATTCCCGCGAAACCTGTCCTCGACCTGATCGGGGAGCGGGAATCTATCCTTCCTCCGTTATTGCGAACTCCTAACAGGAGTACGGCAATCCCAAGCAAGATAAATATTATATCAATTGTCTTACTGATTTTAACATAGCTGTTAGATGAGCGTCAATTAATTACGTTGGTGTAAAACAAAAATAACCCCAGATTATTTCTGGGGTTATTTTATTGCTGTTTTTCTATTATTAAAAAAGGGGGAGGATGGTATTAATTATTTTGAAACTTACCAAGCTCCACAGTATCGTGAAAAATGGTCAGTCTCTACATATCCGTCAATACAAGTTAATTCTATCCATTCACCTTGTTTAAAAGTCGTTATTGTTGATTCACCATCTGGTGCATCAGCAAAATACAAGGTGAATGTCCCATTAACCTTTATTTCAGGTCCAAATTGGTAAAGACCATCACCAAAATATATAATGAATATTTTGGTATCTTTGGTTAAGACTCCTGGACCAAAAGTAATGGTAACATCTTCAAGGGTGATAGAACCGCCTTCTACGCCTATCCATTCTTCAACCTTTTCTTTTTTAGCAGAAAAGGCGGAAGCGGATAAAACTAAAAAGACTAATACTATCACGCAGAGAATAGATAAAAGTTTAAAATCTATTCTTTTTTTCATTTGCATCATCTCCTTCGGTAGCTCAGCCACCTTAGCTAACTTAATAGCCTTAGGTCTGTGACTTTGCGTCTCAACCTTTCGGTTGATTTGCTATTATCGGGAGTTTACTTTGAAAATTTAAACTCCTTTATACCATCCCCCATTTACATTATATAGTAAAAATAATAAAATGCAAATAAATCAATAAAAAGAAAGTATCGAGTATATAGTATCGAGTATCGAGTTAAGAAAGAGAAAAAAGATACAAAAAAGCGGTACTCTTCTTTTTGTCTAACTACCCCACTAAATTTTATACTAGTATAAAAGCGTCAGTGTCATTCCCATGAAAGTTGTACTCGTGAAAACGGGTAATGGAAATCTATCACTTTCTTACTGCACCGTAAAAGTTTACACTAACGTAATTATAATATTTCTTTATCTATTATTTTTTTAAATTATCCAATTTTTCTTCAATTTCTCTAAGATATTTTTTTGCACCTATACTTTCCAGTATTTTTTTGGATTTTAATAATTTCTTTTTAGCCGAATCTTTATTATTCTTTATAAGTAACATGTCTCCCCATTCATAATAGGTTTCACCTTCATTAAGCCTGTCTCTCTGTTGAGAATATATTTTAATAGCTTTTTTGAAAAATATTTCAGAATCTTCCCATCTTTCTAATTTTTTAAGCAATTTGGCTTTCAATCTATACACATCGGCTAATCCCAATTTATCTTCTAATTTTTGAAATATTTCTTCTGCTTGAATAATATAGAACTTGGTTTTTTTAAAATTGTCTTTTTTAAGATATTCTTCTGCTAAATGAACAATATTTATACCTTTATAATATATATCACCAATTTTATCTGATAATTTTATACTTTCTTTTAAATAATAAATAGCTAATTCTGAATTATTTATTGAAGAATAGGCAAAACCAAGATTTCCCATAGTCTTAGAAATTTGAATTATATTTTTATGCTTTTCATAAATCGACAAACCTTTTTTATAATATTTTATGGCTTTTCTCCACTCGCCAACCATGTCATAATATATCCCTATATTGTTCAGAACCATTGCATAAAGAACTACGGCTTTTATCTCTTTACAAATTTTCAGACTATCCTTGAGGTATTTATATCCTCTTTCAGTATCTCCTTTAAAAAGATATGCCAAACCGATGCTTTTGATTGTTCTTGCTTTTCTTTTTAAATTATTTAATTCTTCGCTAATTAACAAACTATTTTGAAAATATTCAATTGCTTTATCCCATTTCCCCGTATCCCCGTATAAGTTTCCCAAACTCATTAATATTAAAGATTCATTCTCTCTATCCTTAATTTTTCTGCAGTATTTCAAGGCTTTATTTAAATTATTTTCTGCTTTTTTTCTCTCTCCTACAACTGATTGAGAGAAAGCTAATTTATTATAAATTTCTGAAAATTTAACTAATTGTTCCCTTTTAGGTTTTGAGGTTTCTAAAATGTTAATACAATCTTGAAAATAATTCACAGCATTGGAAAAAGCATATAAGGATTGGGCTTTATCTCCGGCTTTATTTAAATAAAGAACGGCCTTTTCTTTATCGTTACTGTTATTAAAATGATAAGCCAATTCCTCAACTTTTTCATCGATTTTAGATAAGTACATTTCCTCCATAGCTGCTCCTATTTTGGTATGCAAGTTTCTCCTGGCTTTAAAAAGAAGGCTATTGTAAGCAATCTCCTGAATAAGTGAATGAGTAAAGACATAATATTGTTGAGTCTTTCTTTTCGGTCCTCCTTCTACTTTTTCTATAAATTCATCTTTTTGTAATTTCTTCAGCGTTTCCCATAATACTTTAACTTCCAGACCGGTAACCTTTTGCAGAAGATTTATTTCGATATACCTTCCCAAAACTGAGGCCTGGTATAAAATCTCTTTTAAACCCCCAGGAAGCAAATCAATCCTCGCCCGGGCAATACTCTGAACAGTATCCGGTATTTGAAAATCAGCAAACATTTCTGTATAATTTCCTTGTTTCTCTTTATCTGCTGATAGCCTTTTTTCTTTAACCTCCCTGACAATTTCTTCAATAAACAAGGGATTTCCATTAGCAGTAGAAATTATCTTATCTTTCATCAATTCAAAAATATTTTTTTCTTTTATTAAAAATCTAATTAGTTTATCTGATTCTGTATTTTTAAAAGGTGATAATTCTATTCTCTTAGCTCCAACAATATATAGTTTCTTTTTAAGTGGTTCTCTAAAACTACAAATAAGCAAAATGGGATATCCTTTAAGTTCTTCAGAACATTGAACTATAAATTCCGCCGATGCATCATCAATCCATTGGACATCTTCGATGACTATTATAAGAGGTTTCTGAGAGGAATAACTAAACAGCAATTTTTTTATCACCCTGGTAAACAAATTACTTTCTTCTTTTGATTGTTCCATTATCTCTTCCAG
Source organism: Candidatus Atribacteria bacterium 4572_76 (assembly GCA_002084865.1). GTDB lineage: Bacteria > Atribacterota > Phoenicimicrobiia > Phoenicimicrobiales > Phoenicimicrobiaceae > Sediminicultor. The sequence continues at coordinate 79 of NBMG01000062.1, read as the reverse complement.
AGACTTAATCTTTGAGGACAACAGTCTTGAAAAATATGAAGAAGCAAATAATAGCGAAGAATCAATTTCCTTTATTTTA
>NBMG01000061.1 GCA_002084865.1 Candidatus Atribacteria bacterium 4572_76 | reverse complement strand
TTCTATCTTTTCGCTGTTATAGAATAAAAATCTTCTTTTCATCAATTCCTTAAATGATTCCCTGTTTAACTTGATTATATTTTCTTTTTTTAATTTCTCTGCTTTGATTATCCATTCCTCTGCATCCGAAAAAGGATTGGAGGCAATCATGCTAAAGGCACAAAATTGATTTAAGTCATCTTCCTGCTGATTAATTATTCTGATGTACACCCAGGAGCTGCTTTCTTCCGGGCCCTTGAGGATAGCCCAAAATATGGAAATTCCATTTGCTTTAAAAGTTGAATCTGCCCCATGGTATTCACTGGACCCGGTAGTTTGCTGGTTAGCCAATACCGAAAGACAGAATAAAAAGTTTAAAGCTAAAAACAGGCAGGTAAAAAAAATAAAAATTCTATTTTTCATTTTTAATCTCCCTTCTCTGTAAATATTTTCAATTCTTTTTCAGCCAAACATACCCCTACTTCTTGATTTAATAAATATTTCGCACTTTCAACGGCATTGTAAGAGGTTATATTTAGCGTGTGTCCGTATACATCTACGGTGAATTCGACTTTCTCTCCCAAAAAAACTTTTTCGGTAATAATGCCCTTTAATTCATTTTCTTCTGCTTGCTTAGATAATTGTACAAATTCAGGCCTTATAAATACATTCATCTTTTGTTGGGGCTTAATACCATCTAAGGTAGTAGAAATTTTATAAGTATGGCTAAATATTTTCACAAGGATAAAACTGTCGTCCGCTTCTTGCACTTCTGCGGGGAGGGAATTAATTCTGCCAATAAATTTGGCTACAAATTCTGAATTCGGTTGGAAATATAATTCTTCTGCTGATCCGACCTGAATAATTTTCCCCTTATTCATAATGGCGATACGGTCAGATATGGCCATTGCCTCCTCCTGGTCGTGGGTTACATAGATAGAAGTCATGTTTAGAGATTGTTGCAGGCGCCTTATTTCACTCCGGGTATGAACCCTTAGTTTGGCATCTAAATTTGATAAAGGTTCATCCAGCAGAAGAACTTTTGGTCTAATAACAATTGCCCGGGCAAGGGCTACCCGCTGCTGTTCTCCACCGGAAATCTGATGGGGAAACTGGGCTTCATAACCGGTTAAGCCTACCATTGCCAAAATTTCATTAACTCGCTTTTTTTCTTCTTGGGGAGAAATTCCCTGAACTTTTAGGCCATAAGCAACATTTTCATAAATAGAAAGATGGGGGAAAAGAGCATAATTCTGAAAAACAAAACCGATATTCCGTTTATTTGCCAATAAATTTGTAACATTTTCTTCCCCAAGAAAAATAGTCCCCTTATCCGGTTGTTCAAAACCGGCAACCATTCTTAGGGTGGTAGTTTTACCGCAGCCGGAGGGGCCCAATAAGGTTACCAGTTTAGCATGTTCAATGTTTAAATTAACATTATTAACTGCCTTTACCTCGCCTTTTACCCGGTGTAGAAAAGTTTTATGAATATTATTTAAATGAATTCCAATTGCTTCCATATCATCCTCCCAAAATGTTAGACATATCAATTGCTCCCGGACCGCGGAATAATCTGAGAAATAAATTAATAAATATAATTACTATAAAGACAATTACTACTACCAGAGTTGAAAAAGCAGCAGCAACTCCTAATTCCAGTTCGGTCATCTTATCCAGAATACGAACGGTAATAAGGGTCCAATTTATAGAAACCAAAAAGATGGTTGCGCTGATTGCTGTCATTGAACGGATAAATACTATCCCTAAACCACTAAATAACCCGGGAAGAATAAGTGGTATGGTTATACGTTTAAAAGTAGTTGTAGCATTAGCCCCCAAGCTAAAAGATGCTTCCTCGATACTTGGATCGATTTGTTGAAGGATGGCTACGGTAGTCCGAATTCCCGTAGCTCCGTAACGGAAGACATAACAGGCTATGATAATAATTGCCGTTCCGGTTATCATAATCGGGGGATTATTAAAAGCAATCAGATAGGCAATACCTACTATGGTTCCGGGTAAAGAGTAATTAATCATTGAAATAATCTCCATAGCAGAGCGAGAAATAAAAGTTTTTTTAGAGACTAAATAGCCCACCACAACCCCGTAAACACCCCCTAATAACATCCCTATAGTAGCAATAAAAAGAGTATCCTTTATAGCTTTCAATCCTTCAGTGAAAACTACCGTATAATGTTTTAAAGTAATTTGATAATTGGCTCCAAATGCCTTCACAATAGAAGCATAGAACAAAAGAATATAGAAATATAGAATTGAAACGGAAACAAGAATGCATACGGTAAGAAAAATTTTCCCTGTTCTTGAAGTTACACTTTTTATCTGGGTTTGCGCTCCGGCTTTACCGGTAATGGTTACATAATATTTTCGACTTACCCAATATCGCTGAAGAACAAATACTGAAAAAGCGGGTACAAGAAGAATAAAAGATAAAACTGCCCCCCCTCTTATATCAAATAATCCGGTAATCTGGAGAAAGGCTTCAGTGGGTAACACCGGAAACCTACTTCCTGCCAAAATTAAAGGAGTCGCAAAATCAGCTAAAGAGGCAGCAAAGAGCAAAAGAAAGGAGTTTGCTAATCCCGGAATAGCAAGTGGTAGAGTAATAGTTCTAAAGACCCTTCCCCGGGAACTTCCCAAACTAAAAGCCATATCTTCTACTGTAGGGTCAATACCGGCTAGAACGCCTTTTAAAGTTAGATAAGCAATGGGGAAAAAAGTAATGGTTTCGGCAAAAAGCACACTGTGCAAACCATAAACATTAAAAGTATTAATCCCTAAAAGATTATAGGTTATGAGCCCTCTCCGCCCAAAAGAAAATATCATGGCAATAGCCGTAGTGAAGGGGGGAGAAATAAGGGGCAGTATAATGGTGCCATCTAAAAATTTAGACCAGCCCTTGGAAAGATTAGCCCGAACCGAAGTAAACGCAAAGAAAAAACCAAGAATCGTCCCTGATAAGCCAACCAGGGTAGCCAGAAGGAGACTATTCCAAAAAGCTTGCAAGTGGTTGCGTTTACCTAAAATTTCCAAGATATTGGAAAAAGTAAAATGCCCGCTTTTCTCAAAGGTCAATATGAAAATTTTTGACAAAGGAAAAAGAATAAATAGCAACAAAAAGAACCAAATCACAATGATGCTTAGCAAAATTGCCGGGTCCTTAGGTAGCTTAGTTAATACTTTTTTCTTAAATACATTAAAAAAAGCGGGCATTTTTACCTCTTTAATTTAATATGATATTTTAATTATGGTTATGGTAACACTTTTTCTACCCATTCATCTACAATGCGTTTACGATTTTCTCCGGCCCAAACGCTATCAATTGGGAAAATGTTTGCGTTTTTTACCACTTCAGCAAGGCTGGGTTCAATCTCTACATCCGGATGAGCAGGAATGAAGTTAATTTTATATTTTGCAAAGAAATTTTGCATTGCGGGACTGGAAGCCCAATCTATTAACTTTTTACCTAATTCGGGATTTTTGGCTCCTTTAAGCAAGGCAATTGCCTCTGTAGAGGTACCAATTCCTTCTTTAGGGAAAGATACTACTACATCATAGCCTTCCTGTTGGGTCTTCAGGGCATCAACTATGAAAAATATTCCCGCACCAGCTTGGCCTAAGCCTACCGGAATAGTTCCTCCTCCTCCACTTTTAGTGTAAGCTTGTACATTAGCACGTAATTTTTTCATGTATTCAAAAGCTTTATCTTCGTCTCTATCGAAAACTTGAAGAATTGTAAATATTCTGGTAACCGCTGTACCCGAAGTACGGGCATCAGCCATCTGAATCATATCTTTATAAGCAGGGTCGAGTAAATCATACCAGGAGGAAGGTGGATTTAGATTTTTCTCTTTTAAAAAACCTGCGTTGGACATAAATACCAGCGGATCATCGGCAATACCTACCCAATATCCATTAGCATCTTTAAATCTACCTTCTAACACATCATAGGTTGGGGGTTTATAGGGCTCGAATACTCCTTCCTTAATTCCTGCGCTGTGAGTTTCTACCGGACCTCCAAAAAGGACATCTACTTGTGGATTATTTTTTTCTGCTATTATCCGTGCCAGGGCCTCACCTGAAGAAAAACGGATAAAATTAACATGTATCCCGGTTGCTTTTTCAAATTCTTCAAACATTGGTCGTGCCCAATTCTCGGGCCAAATTGAATAAGCATTTAATTCTTCGGCAGCTTGCCCGGGAATATTCATTTCGCCAACGAACCATACTAATACTAAACTAAAAATTAAGGTCATGAGAAAAAGAACAGAACTTTTCTTAACGTTTAACATAATTATACAAATTCTCCTTTCGTTTTTTTTACTTTCTCCTATTCTTACACAGATACATTGATGTCTTTTAAAATCACCTCTCTTCCTTGTTTAGTAAACAGCTCTTTCTCGGTGTTTTCTATAAAAATACTAAACATTCAATAAATAGGTATACTTTAGTTAATCAGAATTTTGTGTAATTTTTTAATTAAAACAATCCAAATTAAGAATATTAATCAGGGTACAATATATAAATAATTAAGTAGTCATGGTAAGTGAAGTATGTCTTAACAGGCGTGGAGGAAAGTAACACAAAGCTAATAGGAATGATAAATTTGAAAAATCTATTTTTGGCTTTTTAACATTTTATGTAATAATAATAACATGCTGAAATAGATTTTGCTACTACTATTTTGTAAATTATTAAAAAAATATTTACAATATGGCGGGGAATTGGGGAACTTCTTATCCTTGAGATAATATTTTTCAGTTATCGGTTATCTGTTTACGGGCAGAAGAAGAAGATAATTAGAATTCTAAGGGTTGATGGTATTGATAAAGAGTTGAATCACTTTTGCTCCGCCGATAAAGGTCCCTGCCATACTTCCCAGATTGGCAAAAGCCACTATCAGTAAAATTTTAGTAACCCGATTACGGAAAAAGTCTTTAAGGGTAGTGATATTCCCCAGCTGTTCAAAATCTTCTACCCGGGGACGCCTGATTAAGGAGTGCCCCCAGGGCAGACAGAGAACCGTTCCAGAAAAACCATTGGACAATTTGCTCAAAACCGGTAGGGGGAGAATAGGCAAAAGTAGAGGCAATAATAGCAATTACGGCCAAGGGGATACCCCAGACTAATACTCTTAGATAGTTGGAAGTAGGGGGTATTTTGATTAAGGTAGTTAAATCATGCTCTTTATCTATTTCTTTCTTAATCCCCGGGACATGTCCGGCGCCAACAATAGCAACTACTTTGTCTCCCGGAGCCAGCTTTATTTTTTCAGCCAGATATTGATCTCTTTCGTCTATTAAAGTATTTTTCAACCGGGGGAATGAACGGGCTAATTCGCTTAAGGCAGCGGTAAGAATATCTTCTGATTTTAATCTTTCAATTTCTTCTTCCGAAATTTTTTCCTTAGCGAACATACTGAAGATTAACATAAAAACTATGCGCATTTTTTCCCAGAGATTGAGCTTTTTCCAGACACGGGTAAAGGTGACCTGGATATCTCTATCGGCAAGAACCAGATGAGCATTAACCTCTTTTGCTGAAGCGATGGCTTGAATCATCTCCTGACCCGGATTAATTCCTAATTGCCGGGCTAATCGTTTCTGGAAAGAGGATAAAATCAAATTAACCAGGAGGAGCAGGGCCTTTTTCTGTTTGATTATGGTGATAATATCCATATTTTTCCATTTACTCCGATTGTTTATACTGTTATAGCGGGCAGAACACAGCTCCACACAGACACTGTCCGGCTTTTCCTGCTCGATTAATTCTTTCACTTCCCGGGCACTATCTTTAGAAACATGAGCAGTGCCTACTAATAAAATTTCTTTTCCCTCTCTTTTTAATATATGGATATTTTTACTGTTCATTAACAATTGTTTATTTCCTCCGGTGACAGAGGACTATCCTCTGGTATTTTTTTATTTATTATCAATTTTTCTAATTTCTTCTTTAAAAAAATTTTTTACTTCTTGCCAGGAAACAGAGACTACCATCTTGGGCATTGGATTATTTTCGGCGTCTTCGAAATATGCTAAGCTTTTTAAAATATGTATCATATTATAATTTACGCTTTTGTATTTTCTTTTAAACAAACTTAGAAGATTATTTAAAGATATTAATTCTTTACAGATAAAAAACAAATCAATAAAATCTCTTTTCATTCCGCGGGAGGAAATAGCATCAATTTTCATGCAACCTATATCTCTGAGGTCTGCAATTTTAGTCCCTTTTATCTGTTTAAGGTCAAAAAGCAAGGGATAATCATATTTTAAAAAGCTTACCCTAGTTCCGTTAAATATACCAATCAAAGTATTCTCTGTTTCTCTTTCTATAGAAAATTTACCCAGGGTTTTAATTTTTTGAATTAAGGTTTTAGTGTCAATATCTTCTTTGGTAAAAAAACTTAAATCAAGAGAAACACGGTGCTTTAATTGTAAGGCTGCTCCTGTTCCACCAGCTAAGTAAAAATTTTTAAGCACCGCTTCTTTGGTTAATATTTCCAGATTGGCCTTTGTCTTTTTTTTTTCGTCCCCTTCTTCTAAAATTCTATCAATAATAAATGAGCCATATATTTTCTTGTCTAATTTAGAAAAATCTACATCCCAAAAATATTTTTTTAGAAATTGAGGAAGTGTTTTCATATGTTAATTTTACCAGATTACCAGCTGAAATAAAAGAAACTACTGAACACGTCTTTTTGACAGAGAAAAACCTACTAGGGGACGGTCCTCTGGCAGGTTTTTCTCTGTCATTTTATTAGCAATTCAGCGATTTGAACGGCGTTTAGTGCGGCTCCTTTTCGTAAGTTATCAGATACCACCCACATCACCAGACCGTTTTCGGTAGAGATATCTTCTCTGATTCTGCCTATAAAGACTTCATCCTTCCCCTCGGCAAACAAAGGTAAGGGATATTCTAATTTTTCCGGATTATCGATTACTTTAATTCCGGGGAAGGCACTCAATATTTCTCGAGTTCTCTGTACTGAAATTTTCTTTTTAGTCTCTATGTGGACTACTTCTGAGTGAGCCCGATAGACCGGGACTCTCACCGTGGTAGCGGCAACCCGAATATTATCGTCTCCCAATATCTTTCTGGTTTCCTTTAACATCTTCATCTCTTCGGAAGTGTAGCCGTTTTCTTTAAAAGAACCGATATGAGGGAGGACATTGTAAGCTATCTGATAAGGATAGGCTTTGATTTTAAATTCCTTACCTTTGGCGATAGAGGCCGCCTGATTTTTTAACTCTTCTATGGCTTCTTTCCCGGTTCCGGAAACACTCTGATAAGTGGCTACCACAACCCTTTCTATTCCCGCTTCATCGTAGATAGGCTTTAAAGCTACCACCATCTGAATAGTAGAACAGTTGGGATTGGCGATTAACCCCTTGTGCCATTTTAAATCATCGGGATTTACTTCCGGAACCACCAGAGGAACCTGGGGGTCCATGCGGAAATATTTCCCATTATCTATTACTATGGTCCCCTGCTGAACAGCAAGGGGGGCAAAATGCTTGCTTACTTCGTCTCCTCCGGAAAAAAGGGCGATATCGATTCCGCTAAAAGAATCATCTTTTAATTCCCGGACTACGACTTTTTCTTCTTTATATTTATATTCTTTACCAGCCGAACGGCTTGAGGCGAAGAGGCTTAATTTTTCCACCGGAAATTTTCTCTCTTCCAAAACCAATCTCATCTCTTCTCCTACCGCTCCGGTAGCTCCTACAACGGCTACATTATATTTTTTCATTTTTCTTCACCTGCTTTACCTAAATTAAATTCTTTATGGACTGTCCTTACCGCATCTTCTATGCGGGAAGCGCTGATCAGACAGGATATTCTAATTCCGGAAGTGCTGATCATGTCTATATTTATCCCCTCTCTGGCCAGTGCCCCGAACATCCGGGCGGCTATAGCCGGGTCGCTGGTGATACCTGCTCCCACAATGGATACTTTGGCTACTCCCGGTTCTGATATTACTCCCTTGGCTTTAATTTCACCGGCAACTTGTTTGGTGATTCGAATAGACTTATTAAAATCGTTTGAAGCAACGGTAAAGGCTATATCATTAACCTCGTTATGATGAGCGCTTTGGATAATCATATCAACAATTATCTCTTCTTCGGCTAAGGCCGGGAACATCCGGAAGCCCCCGGACGACGATTTTACCTACATTAGTCTCCTGGGTTACTCCCCTTACGATTACTTTTTCTAACATCGGGTCTACCTCCTTGATAAGCGTACCTTCTCCTGGAATAAAAGACGATTTAACTAAAATCTTCACTTTATAATTTCTGGCTAAATCTATAGCCCTGTAGTGCATCACTCTGGCCCCCAAACTGGCCATCTCGGCCATCTCATCATAGGAAATTACCGGGATTCGACGGGCTGTGGGGACAATTCGCGGGTCAGCAGTGTAAACTCCATCGACATCGGTATAGATTTCACATCCGCCTGCCTCCAGCTG
>NBMG01000060.1 GCA_002084865.1 Candidatus Atribacteria bacterium 4572_76 | reverse complement strand
ACTTTAGTAATAATTGTGCTTAATGTTTCCCGTGGGCACGATGCATCGTGCCCCTACATTCCCATTTTGTTTATTTTTTGGGCAATAATCATTCTATATTATTTTCCAATTGGTCAATCAGCTAAATAGTAAATTTTATAGCTTTTATTTTTTTTCTTTTAGTACCGCCTGAGCAGCAGCTAATCGGGCGATGGGAACTCTAAAAGGCGAACAGCTTACATAATTCAGTCCTACAGAATGACAAAATTCTACCGACTGTGGTTCTCCACCGTGCTCTCCGCAAATTCCTACCTCTAAGTTAGGATTTGTTTCCCTTCCTAACTCTGTACCCAGCTTAACTAATTTTCCTACTCCTTCGCGATCTAAAACCTCAAAAGGATTTTCTTCTAAAATTTTATCATCAACGTATTTTAATAAGAATTTTCCTTCAGCATCATCGCGGCTTATACCAAAAGTTGTCTGGGTTAAATCATTAGTACCGAAAGAAAAGAATTCTGCATCTTCAGCTATCTTATCAGCAGTTAAAGCAGCTCGTGGTAACTCAATCATAGTCCCTACTTTATATTCTAATTTTACCCCTGCAGACTTTATTTTTTCATTTGCAATTTTTCTTGCCTTTTTACATATCGGCTTAAATTCATTTACATGACTTACCAGAGGAATCATTATTTCAGGTTTCACTTTTATTCCTTTTTTAGTTAATTCTATTGCCGCCTCAATTATAGCTTCTATCTGCATCTCATATATTTCCGGGTATAATAAACCTAACCGACATCCTCTAAGCCCTAACATGGGATTCATTTCGTGTAAAGATTGAATTATTTCTAATAACTTTTCCTTTTTAGCAAGTTCATCCGGATCTGCATTTTTCAGTTTTAGGGTATTTACCTCAATTAAAGTATCTTCCAGATTGGGTAAAAATTCATGTAGTGGTGGGTCAAGGAGTCTAATAATTACCGGCAATCCTTCCATAGCTTCTAAAATACCTAAAAAATCACCCTTCTGCACCGGTAATAATTTTTCTAAGGCCTCATCTCTGCTTTCCTTATTATCGGCCATTATCATTTTTTGAACAATGGGTAAACGGTCTTGTTCCATAAACATATGCTCTGTTCTGGTAAGTCCTATGCCTTCCGCCCCTAATTCTCTCGCCTTTTTGGCATCTTCCGGTGTATCGGCATTAGCATATACACCTAAACGCTTTATTTCATTAGCCCAGGATAACAGAGTTTCAAATTCCTTGCTCATTTTCGGTTCTATAGTAGGAACTTTTCCTAAAAATACTTCTCCGGTTCCACCATCAATAGTGATAAATTCATCTTTTTTTATCACTAAATCGTTAACAGAAATATTCTCTTTTTTTATATTAATATTTAAAACACTACAACCGGCTACACAGGCCTTACCCATGCCTCTTGCCACTACGGCCGCATGACTGGTCATGCCTCCTCTGCTGGTAAGGACACCTTGAGCCTCTACCATACCATGGATATCATCGGGAGTGGTTTCTGTTCTTACCAATATTACACTTTCTCCTTTTTTCCCTAATTCCTCTGCTTCGTCAGCGGTAAACACCACTTTTCCGTACGCAGCACCGGGAGAAGCCGGTAATCCTTTGGCGATTACTTCCACTTTTGCCTGGGGATCTATTCTTCTATGTAAAAGTTGATTTAATTGATTCGGTTCTACCCTTAATATTGCTTCTTCTTTGTTAATTATTCCTTCTTCTACCATATCAACGGCAATTTTAAGAGCAGCCTGGGCGGTTCTTTTCCCTGTTCTGGTCTGCAGTAAGTAAAGTTTCCCCTTTTCTATGGTAAATTCATAATCTTGAACATCTCTGTAATGCTTTTCTAAAATTGTAACTATCCTAATAAGCTCTTGATTCTACGATAAGTTACCGCTCTTTTAGTGTTCCAGGAATTGAAGACAGCATCTATAGCTGTCTTCAATTGATCTTTAGGTTCTTGAGGAAAATCTTTTCCGATCTCTTGTTTAACCAGTTTCTTGTATCTTTCTACTAATATTTTCAGACCTTCACAGTCAATTTCCGTATCCAATTTTACTTTAAGTTCTCTTTTAAGCTCTTCCAACAGATGTTCAAATTTATCATGTTCAATACCCAAAACCACATTTCCAAACATCTGCATAAAGCGTCTATAACTATCGTAAGCAAAACGCTCATTTTTTGTTTTTTCGATAATTCCCTGAATAGTTACATCATTTAATCCTAAATTTAGAACCGTATCCATCATGCCGGGCATGGAAATTGGTGCACCGGACCGAACCGAGACTAACAAAGGATTTTGGGAATCGCCAAATCCCTTTTTAGATACCTGTTCTAATTTCTTTAAATTTTCCTCTATCTGCCCATCTAATCCTTGGGGATATCTTTTATCATTTTTATAATATTCAACACATACTTCTGTAGTTATAGTAAATCCCTGGGGAACGGGAATACCTATTCTGGTCATTTCTGCCAGACCTGCACCCTTTCCTCCTAAAACGGACTTCATATCCCCTTTTCCTTCATTAAAAAAATAGACATATTTCTTCATACTAATTTTTCCTCCTTGATAATTTTAAATATATTTGTGGCAATGTCTTCTATAGCCATGTTGGTTACATTAATTATCGGACATCCGATTTTTTTATAAATACTATCTGCATATTCTAATTCTTTAATTACTCTTTCTTTTTTATTATATACACTTTCATCGGGAAGTCCTAATGCTTTTAACCGTTCGCTTCTTATCTCAATTAATTTATCGGGGTCCATGGTTAGGCCAATCACTTTCTCCGGTGGTAAACTAAATATTCCGACTGGCGGTTCGAATTCAAAATCTAATACCATATTGGCCACCTTTATTCCTTTATGGGCAAGATACATACTGAGCGGTGTTTTGGAAGTTCGAGAAACCCCTAATATTACCAGATCAGCTTTGGATAACTCTAATTCTCCCTGACAGGCATCATACTTCACCGCGAATTCCATAGCTTCCATTCTTTTAAAATATTCTTTATCAATTTTTCTGATAATCCCCGGCTCTAATTTTGGGGTAATTCCGCTTATCTTTTCGATGTTTTCCATAATTGGACCAAACATATCGAAGGAAACGACAGATTGCTTTTTTGATTCCTCTTTCAGAAATGATCTTAAATTTGGTTTTACAATAGTATAGACTATAAAACCTTTCTCTTTATTGATTTGACTTATTATCCCGGTAATATCTTTTTTAGATTCAATGTGGGCAAACAATTTCAAGTTAATATCCTCAGAATCAAACTGACTAAGGGCAGCATGCACAACATTTTGAGCAGTTTCACCCGTAGAATCAGAAATTATATAAACAGTAGGTTTAAATTCAGCACTATCCATAATTACTCCCTCCCCTCTTTTATAGAAACAATTTTGGATAAATCGGCCACCTGATTAAACGATATTCCAATTTTCTTGATAAGTGCAACTCTATTCTTTCTGATGTCTTCATCTTTGTCCATTACCAGTACCCGGTCAAAAAACTTATCGACCGGTTCACATAATTCTCCTAATAACTCAAATACTTTCCTGTACTCTTTGTTAGAAATAAATTCCCTTGTTCGCGTCAATTACATCATAGCGAATTCCCTCTTCTAAAAAGATATTTTTTAATCTTTGTTTGAGAAAATTTAATATCTGAAATATAATCTCATTTTCATCAAGTTTTAATTCCACTGAAACGCTTTCTTTATATAAGGATAAAGATTTCTGAATAATGTCTTTTAAGGAAATTTCCAGATTATTTTTTAAAATTATGGCGATTTTCCCGCGAGATTGTCTTCTCAATCCGTAAGGGTCCTGTGAACCTGTTGGGGTTAAGCCCATTACGAAACAGCCAATAATAGTATCCACTTTGTCAGCAATCCCTAAAATCATACCACTTTTTGTTAAGGGTAATCTGTCCCCTGAAAAACGGGGGAGATAATGTTCGAAGATAGCTTCCGCTACCTCTCTTCTTTCACCGGATAAAACCGCATATTCCTTTCCCATTATTCCCTGTAATTCCGGAAATTCCTTCACTGTTTCGGTAACCAAATCTGCCTTGCACAGATGAGCAGCCCTTAAAAGATCTTCTTTCACTTTCTGTTCAACTTGCAAAACATCTGCAATGTGGTCGCACAATAATTCTAATCTTTTTGTTTTATCAAAAAGGCTTCCCAAATTTTCCTGGAAAATAACATTTTTTAATTTATCCACTCTTTTATCTAAAGGAATCTTCTGGTCTTCCTGATAGAAAAATTTTGCATCTTCCAACCTGGCCCTGAGAACATTTTCGTTACCCTCTTTAATTTTAGAGGCATGCTTCTTGGTGTTATTAATAATTACAATAAACAGGGGAAGTAATTCATCTTTGTTTTTGAAAACAGGAAAATATTTTTGATGTTTTTCCATAACCACAGTTAGGACATCTTTGGGTAATTCCAAATATTTTTTATCATATTTTCCTAAAATTGCATTGGGATATTCAACCAAATAAATTATTTCTTTTAATTGTTTTTCATTTATTATTTTTTTACCATTAACTTCCTTAATTATCTGTTTTATATCTGTTTTAACAATATTTTCTCTAATTTGGGGATCGATTACCACATAGCTTTTTTCTAATTTTTTAAAATATTCCTGGGTAGAAGATATTTCGATTTTTTGGGGCGCTAAAAGTCGGTGACCATAAGTAATATTTCCGGAATCCAAGCCATTTAGATTAAACTTAATTATTTCGTTCCCATATAAGGAAAATATCCATCTTATAGGACGGATAAATCGTAATGACCTTTCCCTCCAGCGCATCGATTTCGGAAATTGCATGCTCTTTATTATTTTAGGAAATATCCGGGATAATACATCAACAGTTGGTTGGCCTATTATGGATTTAGAAGCAAAAATATATTTCCCTTTTTCGGTATCTTCGACGATTAAATTCTCAACATTTACCCCTGTGCTTTGGGCAAATTTTAGGGCAGGTTTTTGAGGCTGCGAATCTTTATTATAAGCAATTGAATAGGCAGGTCCTTTAATCTTTTGGAAGATGTCTTCCTGTTTTTCCTTAATGTGAAAAATGAATAATATTAATCTTCGAGGAGTGCCATAAACCTTTATTTTTTTATAATTTATTCTGGCTTCTTCTAAATATTTTTTAGCTAACTGATCTAAATCTTTTAAGGCATTTTCCATATACTGTGCCGGTATTTCTTCGGTTCCAATTTCTAATATTACATTCTTCATTAAATTTTATCCTCTGCTTGATCTTTTATTATTTGATTAAAGGAAAACCCAATTCTTCCCTCTTTTTTACGTATTCTTCCGCACATAATCGGGCAATATTTCTTACCCGGGAGATATATCCGGTCCTTTCTGACACACTAATTGCTCCCCGGGCATCTAATAAATTAAAAGTATGGGAACATTTTAATATATAGTCATATGCTGGTAAGGGCAGCCCTACCTCTATTAGCCTTCTGGCTTCTTTTTCATATATATTGAAGAGGTTGAATAACATCGTTATGTCCGCTTCTTCAAAGTTATACCTGGATTGTTCAACTTCTGCTTGATGGCGTACATCTCTATAGGCAATATTTTTGCCCCATTTTAAATCAAAAATACTATCCACATCCTGAATAACCATACCTAATCTCTCTAACCCGTAGGTTATTTCCACCGGAATAATATCTAAATCAAGCCCGCCGGCTTGCTGAAAATAAGTAAATTGAGTTATTTCTAACCCATCCAACCAAACTTCCCAGCCTAATCCCCAGGCACCCAGGGTAGGGGCTTCCCAATCACCTTCAATAAATCTTATATCATGCTCTTTTCTTGATATTCCCAAACTTTCTAAGCTTTTAAAGTAAATCTCCTGCACATCTTCAGGAGAAGGTTTTAATACAACCTGGAATTGATAATGTTGTTGTACCCGGTTGGGATTTTCTCCATAGCGTCCATCTGCCGGCCTGCGAGATGGTTCAACATAAGCTACTTTCCATGGCTCGGGGCCTAATACCCTTAAAAAAGTAGTGGGGTTCATTGTCCCTGCCCCTTTTTCCGTATCATAAGGCTGCTGAACAATACAACCCTGTTCCCCCCAAAACTTTTGTAAATTAAAAATTATCTCTTGAAAATCCATATTAGCATCTCTTTCCCTTAATTATAAATAAAATTCCCTCTCACGTAGGTTTTTTTGAAAACCTATTACCGTTGGAGAGAGGGATTACATTTTCCTTGTTAATATATCAAAATCGGTCTTAATTGTCAACGACTTAAAAAGAAAGTATCGAGTATATAGTATTGAGTATCGAGTTAAGAAGGAGAAAAAAGATACGAAAAAGTAGTATTCATATTTTTATCTACGTTCCCCATTTTCACGAGGACAGGCTCGCCTGTCTTTGAATTAAGGTAGGGGTTCGATTTATCGAACCCGCTCTTAAAATTACTAAATTAAAGCTAGGCGGATGAATCTGCCCCCTACATTTAAATATATCGCACAAAATAATTTTAAATTTTGAATTATGGTTTTTCATTTTTCGCTTTAAATTTTTAGTTACCACGAGATACGAGATACGAGATGCGAATTTATTGTATACGCCCTTTCGGTTAATTGTGAATAATTTTGAAGGGGCACGATGCATCGTGCCCTCAAGGCTATAAAAATGGGTCGAATTTATTCGCCTTATGTCGCTGAATTACAAAAGAAGGGCATAATTCATTATGCCCCTACATCGGATTCCTGACCATGAATTCTTAGCTCTTTTTTCTCTTTCTTCTTCACTATATACTAATTACGCGATACTTGATACTATCTTATTCTGGCTCCTGAATTCTGTCTTCTTCTTTTCTTACTATACGCTCTACGCTGTACGCTCTACGCTAGTTCTATACTATTCACTAACGACTAATCTTCTAAAGATTTTTCAAAAATGTATCTGTTTTAAAACTTTTCTCCGAATGATAGGCAATGTATAAATCAGTTATTTTCTCTAACTCTTTCATCCTTTCATCGGGAATGGTAGCGTTGGATATAGTAGATAATGGAGTAATCAGTATTTTCCTTACTAATTTATTAAAATAAAGAGAGGCTTTAACACACCTTTCTTTATCTACGGCTATACAATTATTGCATATCAGTCCGCCTTCTTTTATATTAAAATACATCTCTTTTTGGTCTTTTATGTCTTTATTGCATCTACAACAATGATTAAGGGAGGGTCTATATCCTAAAATTGACATAGTTTGCCATTTGAAAGATAGGGTCAGTAATTTCGGATCATTAGATATCCTTAAATAATGTAAAACTTCTTTCAGTAAATTAAACAGACCGACATTTATTTCCCGCTCTTCGGTTAATTTATTAATTATCTCTACGCAATTGGCAGCAAAGGCAAATTTAAAAACTTCTTTACTCGTTGAGAAAAAAGATTCTAATATTTCGCTCTGACTGACAATATCAATATTTCTGCCTTTATAAAATAAAAAGATAGAGTGAGTTAATATTTCCAAACTGCTTCCGAATTTACTTTTTGTCTTCCGAACTCCTTTGGCAATGGCGGTGATCTTACCGCAATCTTTGGTGAATATAGTAACAATCTTATCGGCTTCTTCATATTCCATACTCTTTAAGACTATACCTTCTGTTTTATACAACATACTATCAGATAATCTCCGCTATAAAAGATCGTTTTTGCCGAATGCTTCGGGAAGCAATTCTTTTATCTTTTTAATCTTAAAATCTCCCTTTAAATTCGCCATAATCAAAGGGATATCTTCCCCAAATTCTGATATTACCTGTCGACAGGCACCACAGGGAGAACAGGGTTTATCTGTATCACCAATAACCGCGATAGCTTCAAATTTAGTTGAGCCCTCGGAAATAGCTTTAAAAATAGCCACTCTTTCTGCACATACAGCCAGACCAAAAGATGCGTTCTCAATATTACAGCCGGTAAATATTTTGCCATCAGCACAGAGAACGGCAGCTCCCACCTGAAATTTAGAATAGGGGGTATAGGCCCTTTTTCTGGCCTTTTCTGCTTCTTTAATTAATTTTTTAAATTCTTCTTTCACAGCACTTTCACCTTCCTTTTTTCCTTACAAAAGACCGTTCCCTGGTTTTTTCCTTTCTTATTTAAACCATACCTTTGTTTCCACCGGTACTAAATGAATCCATATATTTCCCTGATTTAAGTTTAAAACGTTCCCCTGGTTAGTGTAATATACAGTCGGGTGGTCTTTAGACTTTTTAACCCACTTGGTTAAATAATAATTACCTCCGTAAAATACCTTGGCTATGCCTTCTCCAACCACCTCTACTTCCAGCCTTCCCTCTTTATCGCCGGAAATTTTTTTAATCGGGACATATTGGATTATTATATTGGAAACAGCTATTTGATCGAAAGTTTTACTATCTTGATGAGGTTTAGAATTTATATACCTTAAATAAGTATTGGTACTAGCTTTATACTCGTAAGATATGGTATATTTTTGATTATATTTAATAGATATTCTGGTGATATTCCCTCCTGATAAATTGAGTGTTCTTAGATTGAGTAAATGGTTATCTAAATTTACCTTCTCCTGAAAACCCATTTTCCTGCTCTTCTCTCTTATATTTTGGGTTTTAGTAAAAAGATTTATCCATCCTCCGATATTTTTATCCCGCCAATAAGGGGAAGGATAAAGCATCTGGTCTAAATTAACCATTCTTTCGTTCTTTAAGCTTTGCCCTCCACAGTGAGCAAAGATGGCAGACCACTCTACAGCCAATCTGGAAAAATAATACCGGCTGCTTCTGACCGGCCCTACTATGGCTTCATCACTATTATTAAATATAGTCATCAATCTGGTAAAAGGGTACTCTACATTCGCTTCATAGACTATATCTGCTTTATTTAAGCCCGTTTGGTGAATTACTTCTTCGGGAGAATTACCGATCATTATAGCTATGGGTCTTGGAGTAATAGTACCGGTGGCGTAAATATTATTATTTATGTTAAGACAGGTAAATAAAATAAAAAATAACAATACAAACCTCCGGAAAAATGATTTATTCAACATCTCTTTCTTCATAATTTATCCTCTTTCTTCTTTTTCTTTAGTTTTTAAATTATTTCATAATTTTTTGGTTTTATCAAATTCATCTTCTATCTCTCCGAATATTTCCTCTAATAAATCTTCTATGGTAACTACTCCGGATATTTTCTTATCTTTGTCAATTACTACCGCGATGTGAACTTTCTTTCTCTGAAATTCTTTCAGGAGAGTAGTAACTCTTTTATCTTCTGAAACCGAGTAAGGCGGATGGATTAAACCTAATAATTTTATACTTTTACTTAATTTCTTTTCTAAATCTCCCATTAGGAAGTCTTTGGCGTAAATAAAACCTATGACATTATTTATATTATTCTTATAAACCGGTATCCTGGAAAGACCTTCTCTGTTCATTAATTTTATAGCTTCCTCTACGCAAGTATTTTCTTCGGCGGCTACCATATATTTTTGGGGTATCATTACATCCTTAATAAAAATATCATTTAAATTTAAAATTCTCTCAATCATGCTCTTTTCCTTTTTCTCTAACGCACCTTCCTTTTCGCCAACTTCAAATAATAATTTTAAATCTTTTTTAGTGAAAAAAGCCATTTGAGGTACAAACTTCTTGCCACTAAAGATTCTAATGATAAAGCTTGATACCCAACTGAAAAAGACTTCCAGAGGATAAAGGATGTAAGAGGCAATTTTTAAACAACTAGCTGCCTTAAGCGAAATTTTTTGTGAATTATTTTGAGCAATAGTTTTAGGAATTATCTCACAAAAAACTAAAATTATTAGAGTAGTAAGCAATATTGAAATAGTAACTCCCCTATCACCCCATATATACAGTGCCAGAGCAGACGAAACTGTAGAAGATACGATTACTGCTATATTGGTTCCGATCAAAACCACCCTTAAAAATTTATCGGGTTTTTTAATTAAATTATGCACTATTATGGCCTTTTTATCCCCTCTCTTGGCTAAATATTTAAGATGCAGTTTGCTAGTAGAGATAACTGCGGTTTCCGCACCGGAAAAAAAAGCAGCAATAAATATACACATAAACAATATAAAAGGACTGACTTTAACCCACCATTCTGTCAAAATTTCCTTACCTCCTATCCATCTTTACCCGAAATATTATTTTCAGTCTGCGGTATTTCTTTTATTATCTTTACCCTTCTAATCCTGTTTTTTACTACCTGTTCTATTATTATTTGGCAATTCTGATACTTTATCTTTTCACCCTTCCTGGGCACCCTGCCCAATAGGTCAAAAATAAAGCCACCCAGAGTCTCGAAACCATTTTCCGGTATTTCGATGTTTAGAATTTCATTAATCTCTTCAATACCTATTATTGCATCAACAATGACCGTATTATCCTCAGCTATTTCAAACAATTTTATCTCTTTATCGTATTCATCAATTATCTCGCCTACTAATGGCAATTTGAATTCTGTCTTTCTGAAAAATATCCAGTAGTTCATCTATTTTTTTGTTTTCCGGAACAAAGTAAGGCTCCCTTATTATCCTCTTTAAATCACACTTCTCCTTTGAAGTATACCATTGCCGGTATATACCTAAAAGATCTTTAGCATACAATATTCCGATAATATTGTCTACTGTTTCTTCATATACCGGGATTCTCGAATGCCCCATTTTTTTAATCAATTTTAATATTGAATCTAACTTAGTATCAGAGGAGATGCAGGCCATATCTACCCGGGGTATCATTACTTCTTTGACCATAGTATCGCTAAATTCAAATATATTTCTGATCATCTCCTTTTCTTCCTCTTCTATCACCCCTTCATCCTTGCCGGCATCTATCAGGGTTATCAAATCTTTTTCGGTAATCTCCTTTTTCTCTTTAAGGCTTTTTTTACCAATAAAGAAATATATAGCACTAATTATTACTTTAAAAAATTTAATTAAGGGGAATAACCCGGTGGAAATTATTTCTATCGGTCTAGCAACTCTTTTGGAAATAACCTCGGCATTGGCCACAGCCAATGATTTCGGGACAATCTCTCCGAAAACAAGTATGATAAAAATCATTGTTCCACTGGCTATACCTATGCCTATATTTCCGATAAGTTTTATGGCTAAATAAGTGGCCAAAGAGGAGGCAGAAATGTTTACGAACATATTCCCGATTAAAATAGAGATTAATGTTCTTTGGGGGTCATCAAGTAGTCTGATAATTGATTTTATCCGCCAATTATCCTCTTCTTCTTTTTGCATTTTTTTTAATTGCAGCTTATTAAGCGAGAATAGAGCGGTCTCTGTGCCGGAAAAAAAGGCAGATAATATTATAAAACCTAACAAAGTGATAACTTCAAATATCAATATTATTAAATTAAGGGGGTCATCCAAAAAATAATCACCGCAACTTTTTAAAAAACCGTCAAGTATATTCTGAAATATCGACCATTTTTATTAATTTAGACCAGATAATACGTCTATTTTTAATTAGTTAGATTAGGAATCTAAATATCAACAATAATTGAACTTTTTAGATTCCCAATCTAACAATTTTTATAATTTACAAAATTACCAAAAATCAAAATTAATACAGCTTATTTTTAATTATACTATGCCAATTCAACTTTCTTGGATATTCTCATCTTCTGTGCTATTATTACTCCTGCTAATAAGACAATACCTACACTATCAGTTAATAATCCGGGTGTTAATAGGGCAAGTGCACTAATCATTAATATAACTCTTTCATATATCCTGGTATGGTCAAACAAATATCCGCCAGCTGCTGCTCCCAAGGCTAACACCCCGGCCAAAGCAGTAATAATTAATAATAAAGTATGTCCAATTGTGCTATTTATAAATAACAGTCCGGGATCAAGGGCGAAAAGATAGGGAATCATAAATCCCGCTACTGCTAATCTTACGGCAATAAAGCCGGTCTTCATGGAATTACCGCCGGATATTCCTGCCCCGGCATAAGCAGCTACCGCCACCGGCGGGGTAAGATCAGCGATTACTCCAAAGTAAAGGATAAATAGATGGGCAGCTAAAGGTTGTACCCCCAAGTCAACCAGAGCAGGGGCAGCCATAATCGATAGAATTATATATTTGGCTGTGGTGGGGAGTCCCATTCCTAATAAAATTGAGGCAATCATAGTGAAGAAGAGGGTTAGCATAAGATTACCGCCACCCAACATCACCAGTCCGTTGGCAATCTTTAATCCTAAACCGGTAAGAGTTACCGCTCCTACTACCATTCCGGCACAGGCACAAGCCGCTGCTACCCCTAAGGCGCTCTTGGCACCATCTTCAAAGGCTTCACCCAATTTTTTTAAATTTAAACGAGTCTCGGATTTCACCATACTTATAGCCAGGCTCATGACAATTGCCCAAAAAGCAGAGAATAATGGAGTATACCCTCTAACCAACAAATAAACCAAACCAATTATGGGGATAATTAAATGACCCCTGGCCTTCACTACTTTGCCTAATTTGGGAAGCTGCTCTTTAGGAAGACCTTTTAACCCGTGTTTACAAGCTTCCAGATGAACCATTGTCATAACGGCAATATAATATATGACAGCTGGAATAGCTGCCGCAGCAGCAATTCTGATATAGGGAATCCCTAAAAATTCCGCCATTACAAAGGCAGCTGCTCCCATCACCGGAGGTAATATCTGTCCGCCGGTAGAGGCAGCAGCCTCTACTGCTCCGGCAAAATCCTTTCGGTAACCTATGCTCTTCATTAAAGGAATGGTAAAACTACCGGTAGTTACCGTATTAGCTACTGAGCTTCCATTTATAGAGCCCATAAATCCACTGGCTATAACCGCAACTTTTGCCGGACCACCGGTGGTATGACCAGCAAGAGCCATAGCCACATCGATAAAAAACTTACCCATTCCAGTCTTATTTAAAACCGCGCCGAACAGAATAAAAAGAAAAACGAAAGAAGCTGATACCCCTAAAGGAATACCGAATATCCCTTCTGTCCCCGAATATAAATGCTCTATTATTCTTTCCAATGAGTATCCTCGATGAGCGAAGAATCCCGGCATTATCTGTCCGAAATATGAATATAATAAAAATACAGTTACCACTATAGGAAGAGCTGAACCGATAATTCTACGAGTTGCTTCCAGGACTAATATAATAGTCAGACCGCCCACTATTAAATCGAGTGTAGTGGGTAGACCGGAGCGTATTACCATATCATTGTAAAATACAACCAAATAATAACATACCCCAGCTCCCAATATAGCCAGAATTATATCCAGAAAAGGTATTTTTTCTTTATTTTTATCAAAACTTTTTTTACTACCGGGGTAAATAAGAAATGCTAAACATAAAGTAAAAGCCAGATGGAATGCTCTCTGCTTTAGAGCTAAAAGCAGACCAAATCCTCCTGTATAAAATTGGAAAGCCGAAAAAGATATAGCAATAATAGAAATAATAATAGCCATAATTCCCAAAGGCCTTCTTATTCTCGATTCTGAATCATATTGTTCCATAAGTTTCTGAACATCAATTTCTTTATTTCCAGTTTTCATATTTTCAGCCATTTATAAGCTTCCTCCTATAAGATAATTAAACAAATTATTCCTATCTACTTTAAGGGTTAGCAATCTATCCCCTACTAATGAAGATAAATTAATTTCTTCTCCTTTAAAATAGAAAATATTTTCTCTTACCGCTCCAATTCTATAATAAATTGGGGTAGGTATAATCCTGTGCATATTTTTTATTTTAAATCTACCCTCTTCTTCTACAAATATTTCATTTTCAAAAGTGGTATAAGGGAGCCCGGCTCCGTGATCGAAAAAATCAGTTTCAATTAATACAATCTGATAATCTTTATCAATGATAAATATCTCCCATACGGGAGTCAGGGCTACAGAGTGAGTATATTTTAAAATAAATTCATCCCCGGGTTGAATTTTCCGTTCATAAATTACTTCTCCGTCAGGAAAAGACTTTAGTTCCAGGGTGTATACGGGGATAAAAAATAATATAATAATTATAATTATTACAATAAATAATCCAAATTGTGCAAAATATTTTTTCTTTAGCATAGTTAATTTATTAATAAATTATTAGAATTGATTATTTAATTAGTTTATCTTGTATATTGTATTTCAAGCTAAGGACTAGTATATTAATTCCGGGTACCATAGAGAAATATTCTCATCTTACGGTACCCGGATTTTACTTTCCTAATCTTATTTAATCAAGCCGACTTCTTTGTAGTATAATTCTGCACCCGGATGTAAAGGTATTCCTATACCGTCAAGGGCAGTTTCCAAAGTAATATTTTTGCCTTGAGAATGTACTTTTTCCAATACATCTCGGTGTTCCCATAAAGCCTTAGTCATTTTGTAGACTAAGGTAGGGGATAGTTTGGCATCACAGATCCATAAAGCGGGTGTAGCAAGGGCTGGAACATCTTCATCTACGCCTTTATACAGTCCGCCAGGGATAACTGTAGCACCGTAATAAGGAATAGCTTCAACTAATTCTTTTATCTTTTCTGCACTAATAGGAACCAATACAATATCTCTTTTGGTAGCTATATTAATGATACTGGAAGTAGGGAAACCAGCAGTGGTAAATCCGGCATCTATTTGCCCATCGATCAAACGTTGAGCAACTTCATTGAAGCTTAAAAAATCTGCCTGGATATCATCAAAGGTAATACCATGGGCATTTAATATTATTTCAGCATCAGCAGCAGTTCCGCTGTTAGGTGCACCCACTCCGACTTTCTTCCCTTTGAGATCCTCTATGCTTTTAATTCCGGAAGCCTTGGTAGCAACTATATGAATAGTTTCCGGGTATAAAGAAGCAATACCCCTTAAATTAGTAATCGGTTGTGCATCTTTTAATATCCCCGTTGCGCTATAGCTCCAGTAAGTGGTATTAGCTTGTGAAAAAGCGGTTTCAATCTGTCCTCTGCTGATTAAATTACAATTTGCCACAGAAGCATTCCCTGATTGAGCGGTAACTATTAAGCCTTCAACATAATTAGAAAGCATTTGAGCTAAAGCTCCACCTAAGGGGTAATAAGTTCCACCGGTTCCGCCGGTAGCAATAGCTACAAATTGTCTTTCAGCAGCCATCCCAAAACCAAACATTCCCATTACTAAACTAATTGCTAATACTAAAACTAATATTGTCTTACTTTTTAACATTAATAGATTCTCCTTTTAATTTTTGAAATTTAATCTTATATACTAACTAAGAGCAAATATCTTATAGGCCGATACCTCACCTCCCATTTTTTAATTATTTTCGTTCAGCAAATCTGTGTTAAGTGTTTTTTATCCATATTTACTTTTTAGGTTAAAATGACCTAATAAAGTAAATAAATATTAT
>NBMG01000059.1 GCA_002084865.1 Candidatus Atribacteria bacterium 4572_76 | reverse complement strand
AATCCTCCGGGAATATACATTATTAAAGAATCTTAAAATTCGGATAATATCTCACTTAATTTATCTGAGATATATTCTGTAATAGAAATCATTCTGGGGTAATCCATTCTGGTTGGTCCTAAAATTCCTATTGCCCCAGCCGGTTTGCCTTTTATACTATATTCACTTGTTACCAGGCTGCAATTTTGCATTTCTTTTAATTTACTTTCTTTACCGATAATTATTTTTGTCTTTCTAAATCCTAAATATTTTCTTATTGTGGCGGCTAATATATTTTCTTCATCGATTAATGATAATATGTAATTTAATTTATCTATCTCTTTGAACTCAGGATGTTTCATTATATTAATTCTGCCATCTAAATAAACTTTATTTTCAGAATATTTAATATCAAAACATTCTTCCAAAAACTTATGAATATAATTAAATCTTTCCTGAAAGGATATAATTTTTTCTAATTCTTCTAATAACATATTATTTAAATTTGTAATATTTATATCTTTTTCTGCTAATTTGCTATTAATAAAATTAGATAGATAGTTTAATCTATCTTTACCTATTTCTCCGGAAACGTTAATTACCTTTTGGCAGACTAACCCTGCATCGGTAACTATAACAGTTAAAATACGATTATTTCCTAAAGATATAAACTGAATATTTTTTACT
Organism: Candidatus Atribacteria bacterium 4572_76; assembly: GCA_002084865.1. Lineage (GTDB taxonomy): Bacteria > Atribacterota > Phoenicimicrobiia > Phoenicimicrobiales > Phoenicimicrobiaceae > Sediminicultor. Next base: position 5,368 of record NBMG01000059.1, on the reverse strand, counting down.
ACATTATTATAAATAACCGGCGCCAATACAACTCCAATATTGTTAGTTAATTTGGACAATAATTGAGAAGTTATCTTCATCGTTTCCTCAAACTCTTTGCTCTGTCTGTAAATTTGGATAATTTCTCTCTTTTCTTTTTCTTTTAAATAGTTTTTTACCATCAAATTATCTACATAAAATCTATAGCCCTTATCGGTTGGAATCCTTCCCGATGAGATGTGTGGCTGCCATAAATAATCATTTTTTTCTAATAGATACATTTCGTGCCTTATTGTGGCAGTACTTAAATTTAAATGATATTTTTGAGCAATAATAGCCGAACTCACCGGCTCAGCAGTAGTAATGTATCTATGCACTACGGCTGTTAATATAGTTTTCATTCTTTCATTTAATTCCATTTTACACCTCTTGTCGTTAGTGAATAGTCGTTAGTCGTTAGTTTTAAATACAAATGAATTAGTTAAATAGTACAATTCTATTAATTTAACTAATTAACTAAGAAATAACTAATCAACGAATCGAGATATATATTTAAATTTTAAGTTTTAAGCTATGGTTTTGCGCTTTTCGCTTTTCTCTAAACAATGAGATTGCCACACTCCCTGCGGTCGTTCGCAATGACATTTCTGTTTTTTCATTCTGACTTCTGAATTATGTCTCCTTGCTACTGAATTCTATTTACTTAACCAGCTAACCAGGTAACTAACTAACCAACTAACTAAGTATAAACGCTATACGCTATCAGGGCGTATGCAATACGCCCCTACTTTTTCTCCTTTGTTTTCCTTACTATATACTCGATACTCGATACGCGATACTGTTTTTCTCAATCAACAAATTCTCGAAAAACCACATTGGCCAGAAAAATGCCATCTCTGGTCAATTTTATTTTAACATAGCTCTTTTCTAACAGCCCTAAATTGACCAATTTATTGATCTGTCTACAAAAAATATCATTAAGGCTAACTCCGAATCTTTTCTTGAATTTTTTATAACCTACACCGTCTTTGGTTCTCAGACCTAAAATAATGGTTTCTATCATTCTTTTTCTTAAAGACAATCTTTCGCCATTGTCTTTGGGTAATTTACCGCTCATTGTTTCTTTAATATATTTTACCGGGTTTTCATAATTCATATAGCGATACCCTCTTATATAAGAATATGCCCCTGCTCCTATTCCCAAATATGGTTTATTCTGCCAGTAAATCAGGTTATGCATCGACTTTTTATGGGGACGGGCAAAATTTGCTATCTCGTAGTGTTCAAAACCATTCTCTTCTAAAAAATCTATTACCCAGTTATACATATCATATTCTTCATCCTCGGTAGGCAGGTTTAATTTCCCCCTTTTATATTCCCTGTAATATTCTGTTCCCGGTTTTATGGTCAAGTTATACAGGGATAAGTGGTCTGGTTTTAAGGAGACAGCTTTTTTTAATGTATCTTGAAGATCTTCTGTATTTTGGTCCGGTAGGGCAAACATTATATCTATGTTGATATTAGCAAATCCTGTTTCCCGGGCTAAAAAATACGAGTTGATAATATCTTGTGCATTATGTATTCTACCTAATTTTTTTAAAAATACATCATTGAAGCTCTGAGCTCCCAGACTTAATCGGTTTATTCCCGATTCGATTAGAAGTTTTAATTTTTCACCATCTAAGGTCCCCGGATTTGCTTCTATGGTTATCTCTGCATTTTTATCAATAGTAAATTTGTCTTCACAAAATTTTAATATATTAAAAATTTGAGTTCCCGATAAAATAGTGGGAGTACCGCCGCCCAAATAAACAGTCTTTATATTGCCCGTTTTTAATTTTTGAGAATAAGCGGTTATCTCCCGATATAAAGCGGAAATATAAGAATAAATCTGGTTAGCCTCTTCCAATTGGTAAGAATTGAAGTCACAGTAGGGACATTTTGATATGCAATAAGGGAAATGTAGATACAATCCTAATTCCATTAATTATCACCTGGCTATATTTTTAATATCCCCAAAAATGCTTCCTGGGGGATTTCTACCTTTCCAATTTTCTTCATTCTTTTTTTACCAGCCTTCTGTTTTTCCAACAGTTTTCTTTTGCGGGTGATGTCTCCTCCGTAACATTTGGCAGTTACATCTTTCTTCAATGCTTTGATGGTTTCTCTGGCTATAATCTTACTTTCAATTGTCGCTTGTAAGGGAACTTCATACATTTGACGAGGGATAATTTCTTTTAATTTTTCTACTATCTTCCGTGCCCGCTTATAGGCCTTATCTTTATGTACGATAAAAGATAGGGCATCCACTAACTGATGATTAACCAGTATATCAACTTTGGCTAATTCGGAGGGTTGATATCCTATAATTTCGTAATCAAGAGAAGCATACCCGCTGCTTATCGATTTCAACTTATCATAAAAATCTAAAATAATCTCATTTAAGGGTAGATGATAATCTAATCTTAAGATTTTTTCATCGATATATTCCATATTTTTGAAGGATCCCCTTCTTTCCTGAACCAAATCCATAATCCCGCCGATACACTTACTGGGAGTTATAATATTTACTTTTACGTACGGTTCTTCAATCTTTTCGATTTCATTCCTAGGAGGTAAAGATACAGGGTTGCTTATTTTCAATATTTCTCCGTTTTTTTTAAATACCTGATACATTACGCTCGGGGTGGTGGCAATTAAATTTATACTATATTCCCTTTCTAATCTTTCCTGAATAATTTCCATATGCAGTAATCCTAAAAAACCGCACCTAAAACCAAAACCTAAGGCTTCGGAGGTTTCAGGTTCGCTAAAAAGAGAGGAATCATTTAGTTTAAGCTTCTCTAAGGCAATCTTTAGATTTTCGAATTCCTTATTATCAACCGGGTAGATACTACAAAAGACCAAAGGAGTAACCTTTTTATATCCGGGAAGGCCCTCTCGGGCAGGGTTAGAAGCATCGATAATAGTATCACCTACTTGAGTATCTTTAATATTTTTAAATCCGGCTATTATATATCCCACTTCCCCGGCAGTAAGTTTTTTTATGGGCTGCATCTTGGGTCGAAAAATCCCTATTTCGGCAACTTCGTATTTTATATCATTGGACATAGTTTGAATAATCATACCCGGTTCTATTACGCCATCTACTACCTTAACATAGACAATCGTTCCTTTGTATGGATTGTAGATTGAGTCGAATATAAGTGCCCTTAAGGGCAGATTGGAACTCCCTTTTGGTGGCGGTATTTTTTTTACAATTGCTTCTAAAATATCAGAAGTTCCGATTCCTTCTTTGGCACTGGCTAAAATTATTTCCTCTCCCTTTATTTCTGAAATATTTTGTAATTCCTGCATAACTCTATCGGGATTCGCAGTAGAAAGGTCAATTTTATTAATTACCGGAATTATCTTCAAATTACTTTTCAGTGCTAAATTAATATTAGCTGCGGTTTGTGCCTGGACACCTTGAGATGCATCAACAATTAACAGAGCGCCCTCACATGCCGCGAGACTACGGGATACCTCATAGGAAAAATCAACATGTCCCGGGGTATCAATCAAGTTTAAAATATATTCCTTCCCGTCTTGGGAGTGATAATATAACCTTACTGCTTTTGATTTAATAGTTATCCCCTTTTCTCTTTCCAAATCCATATCGTCCAATACCTGTTCTCTTTTTTCTCTCTCGGAAATTGTCCCGGTGTATTCCAATAATCTATCGGCTATAGTTGATTTTCCGTGATCAATATGAGCGATTATAGAAAAATTCCTGATATTTTCCATGCTGCAATGATAATCTTTTACCATTATTTATTCCTTACTCCTTAAGATTGCTTTTATAGTTTGTTTTAAATTTCTAACTTCTTTCACCCCTAATATATAACTACTAATTAAATATACCATACCGCCGCAAAAAATTGAAACTATTACTTGAATGGTCTGATTATATTTATTGCTCAAATCCAATATACTGCTAAAATAATTATTAACCAAAACACAGATTATTCCTAAAAATATTGAAGATAAACTGATTTTTATCAAAAATGGTACCTGCGATTTTAATTCAAGATTCCCAATTTTATCCTGTAAAACCTTTAATAGTATGACCAGGTTTAGTATAGCTGCTACTGATGTAGCCAACGCTAAACCGGAATGGGCCAAATATCTGATTAAAATTAAATCTAAAGCAATATTTATAAATACTATATAGATTCCGATCTTTACCGGAGTTTTTGCATCTTTTAAAGCATAAAAAGACATGGTAATTAAGCGAACACAGGCATAAGCAAACAGCCCTATCGAATAATACAATAAGGCACTTGCGGTCATATTGGTTGCTACTCTGCTGAATATACCATGTTCGTATATTAAACGAATCAATGAATCCTTCAACACCATTAACCCCACAGCTGACGGAACAGTAATAAATAATAATATTTTTAGACCAAATAATAAAGATTTTTTAAATTCATTAATATTATTTTTTGCCATCTGTTTCGAAAGTGTAGGAAAGATAGCAATAGATATGGCAATCCCAAATGCTCCCAGGGGAAACTGTACCAATCTATTGGAATAATACAGAGCCGAGATGCTTCCATCAATTAAAGTAGAAGCAAGGGTCCTGTCCACTACAACATTAATCTGAGTAATAGCCAGGCCTATCATTGCCGGCACTAGCAGTTTTAATAATTTTTTTGTTCCCGGGTCATTAAAATCCACTACGAAACTATATTTTATCTTATTCTTTATCAATACCGGGGCTTGTATTAATGCCTGACCCATTCCTCCCAAAATTACTCCCCAGGCTATGGCAAATATACCATATTTAAAACTTAAAGTAAGAGCAAAGACAATAACAGAAATATTTAACATGGCCGGCGCTAAGGCAGGCACTAAAAAATGATCATAAGAATTCAATATGCCCATAAATAGGGCAGCAACTGCCACAAAACCGATATAGGGGAATATAATTCTGGTTAGATTTACAGCTAACTGATATTTATATATATTAGTTTTAAAACCGATAGCGATTATATTAATCAGTAAAGGAGCTCCCCAAATGCCTAAAGCTACTACAATCATTAAGACTATAATTAAAATATTTAAAATATTGCTGGCAAAATATTCCGCTTTTTTCCTATCATGATTAGTTAGATAATCGGTAAAAACGGGTATAAAAGCTGAATTTAAGGCACCCTCTCCTAAAAAACTCCTCAATAAATTAGGAATCATAAAGGCGATAAAGAAGGCATCGGTTTCAATCCCTGCTCCGAATCTATTGGAAATCACTATCTCTCTGCCCAAACCTAATATCCTGCAAAATATAGTGGCAATGATTACTATTCCTGCGTACTTGGCAATTTTATGTTTTGTTTCCATCAATCTC
>NBMG01000058.1 GCA_002084865.1 Candidatus Atribacteria bacterium 4572_76 | reverse complement strand
TACGGCCTGGGATGGGCCTACAGCCAATTAAAGGATTATGAAAAAGCTATTGGTGCCTTTAAACAGGTTATACGTATTCAGCCGGATTACACTTTTGCCCACTATAGCCTGGGAATGATTTATCTGGTTCAGGGGGATAAAAATGCTGCCCTGGATGAATATAAAATTCTCAAAGATTTAGATCAGGATACAGCAGATAAATTATTTGATATGATTTATAAATAGAGCCCAAGCCTAATTCTTCTCTAAGAGGATTATTTTACAAGATTTTACCGGCACTAATTTCTAAAAACAGGGTATGCCGTGGTTTTAGCAACCCATCAACCCACACTTTTTTTAATTTTCCCGATTTTCCCGATTTCTATTTGACAAACAAATTTTGAAAATGGTAAAATAAACACAATAAAAACGTTTGCGCAATATTTATATAGAAAAGGGGCTTAGAAAAGGGGCTTTTAATGGTTTTACCCGAAAATTCAAAAAAATCAACCATGAAAGAGGTTGCGGAATGTGCCCGGGTTTCTATATCAACTGTTTCTCATGTTATAAATAAAACACGTCATGTCGATAAAGAAACACAGGATAGGGTTCTTGAAGCAATTGAAAAACTCAACTATGCTCCCAATATATTTGCCCGTGGATTAAGAGGGAAAACAATTAGGGTAATTGGGGTTATAATATCAGATATAAGGGAAAGTTTTTTTGCTGAAGTAGTTAAAGCAATTGAACTAACCGCACATAGTGAAGGGTATAGTGTAATTTTATGTGATTCTGAGGATGATCCGTTAAAAGAACAACTACATATTAATACACTCATACAAAATGGAGTTGAAGGATTAATATTTGCTCCGGTTAATAATTCTACTCGCGTTTATGATTCAGTAATTCCCCATAAAATTAAGGCTATTCAAATTGATAGGAAAGTATATGGGCTTCCCGCAGATTTTATTGGTATCAATAATACGGAGATTACTAAAAAAGCGATGAACCATATGTTTGCTCATGGTTTTATGAATGTAGGCTTTGTTTCCTACCAGACAAATGTATATACCATGGAACAACGACTATCGGGCTATAAAATGGCAGCTCAACTGCATAATTCCTCAAAAAAGATAAATGTAAAATTTATTCAATATAATGGCGGCGATAATAAGGAAATTATTAAGAGCTGGTTATACCAAAACAAAGAAATAGATTCTATTTTATGTGGGAATGATAATATATGTTATCAAGTCCTCAGGGCGGTTAGAGAACTTCAATATGAAATACCAAAAGATATGGGAATTTTATCCTTCGATGATTCTAAATGGTTTAAACTGGCTACTCCGTCAATTACCGCTATCAGACAACCCACAAATCAGATAGGTAAACTTGCCACTGAATTACTCATTGCGGAGATACAAAATAAAATAATAAATTATTCGCAAAAAGAAAATCATATCCTAAATGCAGAATTAATCATAAGAAAATCTTGTCGAGAAAATGCTGAATAAAGGCTTTAAGAATTTTTCGAAAAGCTCATTATTCAGATTTAAAGGAGGTGATAAGTATAGCAGATAGAAAATCATCAGAATCAAAATAAGATAAATTAATTAAAAGGAGGGTATTTAAAAATGAAAAAATTATCATTGTTTACTTTGATTTTATTAACTGTATTACTTTTGACTAGTTTTACACTAACAGCCTTAGCTGAACCCGTAACTATTGAAGTCTGGTTTCATTCTGGTAAGGGAGAGGAACGAGAAGTTCTTGATGCCCAGGTAGAAGATTTTAATGCTATGCAGAATGAAGTGATAGTAAAAGCTGTTAGGCTTCCTGAGGGGTCTTTCAATGAGCAGGTAAGCGCAGCGGCTTTAGCCGGTGACCTTCCCGATTTATTGGACTTTGATGGTCCTTTTCTCTACAATTATGCCTGGGCTGGCCATCTCATTCCTTTGGATTATTATGTATCCGATTATTTAAGAGATGACTTCTTGCCTACGATTATTGCCCAGGGAACTTATGGAGGGAAACTATATTCTCTGGGAACTTTTGATTCCGGTTTAGCCATTTGGGGGAATAAAGCTTATTTGAAAAAAGCAGGAGTACGTATTCCTACTAGCATCAAGGATACCTGGACTTTAGAAGAATTCAATGAAGCTCTGAAAAAATTAACAGCTTTGGATGAGGTGGAATATGCTATTGATTTTAAGATGAATTACGGTCAGGGTGAATGGTATACTTACGGTTTTTCACCGATTATCCAGAGTTGGGGTGCTGATTTAATTGACCGTAGTGATTTCCAATCAGCAGATGGTGTCCTTAATGGCCCTGAAGCGGTGGAAGCAATGACTTGGTTCCAAAGCTTATTCAGCAAAGGATATGCCAAGCTTCAGCCTGCAGGTGATGACGATTTTTATGGTAGAAAAATTGCTGCTCTATCTTTTGTAGGCCATTGGATGTGGAATCCTCATAATGAAGGATTGGGTGATGATTTAGTACTTCTCCCCATGCCTAAATTTGGTGATAAAGCTGTTACCGGTATGGGTTCTTGGAATTGGGGGATAACCTCTCAATCCAAAAACCCGGTTGCTGCCTGGAAATTCCTGGAATATCTTATCGAACCGGAACAAATTTTGCGCATGACCAATGCCAATGGTGCCGTTCCTGCACGTAAATCTGCCCTGGCTATGTCAGATTTATTTGGAACAGGCGGTCCGCTCAGTATTTTTGTGGAACAGCTGGATGGCGGAGTTGCGGTACCAAGACCCGAAACCCCGGCTTATCCGACTATAACTACTGCATTCGCAGAGGCTGTACAAAATATAGTTAGCGGTGCAGATGTTAAGACTGAGTTAGATAAGGCTGTTCAAAAAATTGATCAAGACATTGAAGATAATCGGGGTTATCCGATTACAAATTAGGTACTTTAATGTGTCTGCACTTTTTAATTACTTGAAAAGTGCAGACACAGAACCTTTAGACTTCTATATTTACATTAGAAATCCCATTAATTTATTTATATGAAAGTTAAACAAACCTGTCAATTAATTTACTCTTTTTGTTGTCTTAATGTGATAATATTAAATCAGATATAAATATATCTTAAAATATAACTTACAAGTATTTTGAGAAAATCAAGATAATAGATTAGAGTTGAATAAAAAAAGTAAAAAACAGATAAAAGGTTATATAAATAATGATAAGCGAATCCTCCATTTCAAATATAAAACTACACAAAAAGAATGGAAGCTCATTACGAAAAAGAGAAACATTTGCGGCCTGGAGTTTTTGTGCTCTCCCCTTATTTTTTTTATTTCTTTTTCTGGTAACCCCCTTTATTATAGCCTTTGTAGTATCCTTTACAGATCAAAGATTAATTCCCAATCCTAATTTACCTACCCAATTTATTGCTCTTCGAAATTTTTTAAGACTATTTAGCAACCCAAACTTTCATCAAGCATTACTTAATACTTTTATTTTCGCAGTTATTGTAGTCCCCTTACAAACATTTCTTGCCCTTTTGTTAGCCGTTTTAGTTAATCAAAAACTTCGCTTTATCAATCTGTTTCGCACTATTTATTTTAGTCCGGTAGTTACTACTATGGTAGTGGTGTCTATTATCTGGTATTTTTTGTACAATCCGGGAGAAGGTTTGATTAACCAGATGATAAGTTTCATTAGTTTTGGAAAATTAGGGCCCTATAATTGGCTAAACGACACTGCCTTAGCCCTTCCGGCTATTATGATATTATCTGTTTGGCAGGGAGTGGGTTTTCAAATGGTAATTTATCTGGCCGGCCTGCAGGGCATTCCTGATGAATTATACGAAGCAGGACGGGTTGATGGAGCTAATGCCTGGCAACAGTTCTGGCAGATTACCATTCCACAATTGCGTAACACCACAATTTTTGTAATTATTTCTACTACTATTTTAGCGTTCAAGTTATTTACCCAAGTTTGGGTCATGACTAAGGGAGGTCCTCAGGGAGCCACTAAAACTATCATTGTGCTTTTATATGAGGAAGGCTTCAAAATGCTTCGCGTAGGTTATGCTTCAGCCATTGGAGTGCTGTTTTTTCTAATTGTGCTGGCTGTTTCATTAATACAAAGGGTTTATTTGAAGGAAGAAAGGGCGGTGATATAAGGTGACAGGTGTTGATGTTACGGTTAAAAATCCTCAAAGATTTTCCTTTAAATTCCGTAAGAAACTCTCTATGATTCTCAGCTATTCATTATTAATTGTAGTTGCTTTATTCTTCCTGTTCCCCATAGTTTTCATGTTCGTGAGTTCTATTAAAAACAATGAGACCCAGATTATAAGAGATATGAGCAGTATATCAGCCTTTATCCCCTATGGAGACTTAGGACTTAAAAACTACTTTGACGTATTTAGGCAAATGCCTTTTGCTCGTTTTATGTTTAATTCAGTTTTTATTGTAGGCAGTACAGTGCTTACCGGGCTTGTATTGAACAGCATGATTGCTTATGCACTTGCCCGGCTACGTTTTAAAGGCAGGGGGTTTATTCTCTCTTTTATTATTGCTCTGATAATTATTCCCACTGAAGTGGTGGTTATACCTTTATTGTTAATGGTAAATCGAATTGGCTGGTTAGATAGTTATCAGGTTCAAATCGTCCCTTTTATTGTTGATGCTTTTTCTATTTTCCTTTTTTATCAATTTTTTGTTGGCTTGCCCAAAAGTCTGGACGAGGCAGCAAAAATAGATGGAGCCAATCCTTTTCAAGTTTATTGGAAAATTATTGTTCCTCTATCCAAACCTGTTTTTGCTACAGTTGCCATTTTACAATTTCTTTTTCGCTGGGGTGATTTTCTCTGGCCCCTTATGGTAACTCGTGGTTATGAATATCGACCATTACCGGTAGCAATTCAACAATTCTTCAGCCAGGATCCAAAAGTATGGGGAGACATTTTTGCTTTTGCCTCCATGGTCACTATTCCTTCACTGATTATCTTCTTGTTATTCCAAAAATGGTTCATACATTCGGTGGCATCCAGTGGTATCAAAGGATGACAATGTGTAGTATTTACCGCTACTACATAGGAGAAATAGAGAAAGTATCGAGTATATAGTATTGAGTATCGAGTTAAGAAAGCGAAGAAAAGATAGAAAAAAAATATTCTTCTTCTTTTTATCTAACTATCCCATTAAAGGTTAAGTTGACGAAATATTTAATGAATAATATATAATCAACTTAAGATTTGAGATGAACGGAGTTTTAAAATGTATTATTCGCCAGCGAATAGTTATATGTGGGATTTCTGGTTAGTGAAAAAAAAGGACCTTTATCACATCTATTATTTACAGGCACCAAGAAGCATACAAAATCCGGATATCAGACATTCAGTCGCTTCTATAGGTCATGCAGTTTCAAAGGATCTTGAAATATGGAAGGAAGATGGAACCGTACTTGAGGCAGGCACGGAAGAAAGCTGGGATGATACTTCAATTTGGACCGGGTCAATAATTGAAAAAAATGAAAAATATTACATGTTTTATACCTCACGGTCTAAAGTAGAGGCAGGAAAAATCCAGAGGATCGGGGTTGCAATATCAGAGGATCTATATGTTTGGGAAAAATACAAGAATAATCCGGTAATGGAGGCGGACGCAAACTGGTATGAAAAAGCTGATATATCAGATGAAGGGTTAGAGCATTGGAGGGATCCATTTATAATCTATAATAGGGAAGATAAATTCTATTATGCGTTTATATGTGCAAGAGTTAATTACGGGGATTATAATGGAAGAGGATGTATCGCAAGAGCAAAATCAAGAGATTTACTGGTCTGGGAAGTAATGAGCCCCGCAACAGATGCCGGTAATTTTTACGAAATGGAGGTACCCGACCTTCACTTCAAAAATGGAAGATGGTATTTGTTATTTACTACAAGTTCCGCTGCATATTCTGA
>NBMG01000057.1 GCA_002084865.1 Candidatus Atribacteria bacterium 4572_76 | reverse complement strand
CAGGCGTCTCGCCTGTCTATGCTTGCTGTTCCTTAACATCTCAAAAAGTTATAAAGATACTGGAATTATTATAAATATGTAAGTGAAATATTTAATAATTGGAAGCTTGCTTTTTCTCTTGCTTTATAGTAATATTAAATAAATATTTATATAGGGAAACTAATAGATAATGTTTCCCTCTATAAGAGACATTCAGGCTAAATTGAAGGAAGGAGTATTATGATAGAAAAAGAGATATTATCAGAAATAATTTTAGATTATCAAAAAAATACATTACCTCCTTTAGTGGAAAGAGAACTACAGAATCACGTCGACCTGGAAATTCCCCTTAATAGGGCAATTACTGTTTCAGGTCCTCGAAGAAGTGGTAAAACCTTCTTTCTTTATTCCTTAATAAAAAAGCTCATCCGGAAGGGAATTAAAAAAGATAGAACCTTATATGTAAATTTTGAAAATCCAAGATTAGTCGCCATGAACCTAAAAGATTTAACTTCTTTATTAGATACCTTTTATGAGATTTATCCGGAAAATAAGAAACAAAAAATTTGGCTTTTTTTAGATGAAATACAAGTCGTTGAAAATTGGGAGATTTTTATAAGAGATATCTTAGACAAAAGAAAGGCTTTTGTGTTTATTTCTGGTTCTTCCTCTAAACTTTTATCCCGGGAAATTGCCACTTCTCTGCGGGGCAGAACCTTAGATTATTTAATGTTGCCTTTCTCCTTTAAAGAATATTTAAGATTAAAAAATATTAATCGCGAAAAGTATTTATCTTCCGAAGAAAAGGCAAATTTATTGAATGCCTTTGGGAAATATTTTTCCTGGGGAGGTTACCCGGAAATACTCCTCTATCCCCAGGAAAGTAAAAGATTGATCAATGAAATTATAGAAGTTACCATCTTCCGGGATCTTATGGAAAGGCATAAGATAAGAAACCTAAAAGTAATTAAATTAATGTTTAATTACTTAGTTAAAGGAAAAGCATTTTCTATTCATAAATTCTATAATTTTTTAAAATCATTAAATATTAAAGTAAGTAAGAATAGTTTATATAATTATCTGGAATATTTTAACGATGCTTTTATCTTCTTCCCTTTAAGAAGATTTTCCTGGTCTTTAAAAAATATTGAGCAGAGTATTCCCAAGATCTATTCAGTCGACAATGGCTTAATTGAAAGTATCGTAGGTGAAAATAAAGGCAGCAAATTAGAAAACTTGATTTTCCTTTCTCTTTTGAGAAAAGGATTAAAGCCAAACGAAGAAATCTTTTACTATCTCTCTAATAATGAAGAAGTAGATTTTATAATTAAAAAAGGAAGAAAAATTACTACTTTAATTCAATCTTGTTTTGATTTATCCGATTACCAAACCAAAGAAAGAGAAACAAAAGCCCTAATTAGAGCCAGTAAAGAACTAAATTGCCTTAACTTATTAATTATTACTGCAAACGATGAAAGCGAAGAAATAATAAAAGATAAAAAAATAAAATACATACCTATATGGAAGTGGCTGCTGAATTCTAAATGATATTTTTAAAATGTAGGGGTCGGATTCCTGTCTGCGTGCGCCTGCCTGTGCCAGCACGGTAGACAGGTACACGCACAGGTAGACATCCGACCCGTCTATTTCTTCTGTCATTGCAAACCTAATCTCTTTCTGTCATTGCGAGGGAGCTTTAGCGACCGAAGCAATCGTAACTCGCAACTTCTTTTATATTTTCCCTATACTTGTAGCCCGCGCTATAACTATGCGCTATTACTATACGCCAACCCACACTTATAACCCACATCTTTCCTTCCTTACTATATACTCGATACCCGATACTGGATACTGTTTTTCACTTGACAAAATACACAATAATATGTAGACTATACTATAGTAAATATCATATAGAAATTATATCCTGAATATAAAAATTAAGGAGTTTTAATTGCCTTGAACTTTATTAAAAGAAAAATATTACCTCACATTACTAATTTTCTAAATTATAAAGAAGCTATAGTTATCTATGGTGCAAGACAGGTGGGGAAAACTACAATAATGAAGATACTCATCAAAGAGCTGAAAACCACCAACAATATTCCCGATGAAGCCATATTTTATCTTGATTTGGAAGATCTGGAAATACTGGAAGTATGCAATCAGGGGGTTGATCATTTAATTAGATATATAGAGGCAAGAACTTCATATAATTCAAATTCCCCTTCAAATTCCTCTCCCGCCGCCTCCTCTCCCAAAGGAAAAATCTATCTCTTTATTGATGAAATACAATATCTTAATAATGCTTCAAGCTTCATAAAATTAATGGTCGATAACCATTCCGACCGATTTAAGCTGATTATATCAGGCTCTTCCGTGCTGGACATTAAATTAAAGATTAAACAATCCTTAGTAGGAAGAATTGTAACTTTTGAGGTCTTTGGCCTGGATTTTGAAGAATTTCTCTGGTTTAAAAATAAAACCTTTAATCTGAATAAAATCGCACATCCAGATAAAAAAACACAAAAAGAATTAAAACATCTATTTGAAGAATTTATAATTTTCGGTGCTTACCCCAGAGTTGCTTTAATTTCCAACCTAAATAATAAAAAATATTATCTAAAAGAGCTTATCCAAACCTATATTAAAAAAGACATTAAAGATATTGGGAAAATAAGGAATATTATGAAATTCAATAATTTTTTAAGAGTTTTAGCAGACCAGGCCGGGAATCTGCTCAATATTGATGAACTTGCTTCAAGTATAGGACTATCAAGAGAGACTGTTTATGATTATCTTACCTTATTGGAAGGTACCTATATTGCCAGAAGGTTAACCCCATTTTTCAAAAACTTAAGAAGCGAACTTACCAAAATGCCAAAAATATACTTTGAAGACAGCGGGGTATTAAACTATTTAAAATATAATGATATTGTAGAAAAGGTGAGCGGAGAACTTTTTGAGAATTGTATTTATACCGAGTTAAGAAAGACCCTTGGCTTAGATATATTAAGATATTGGAGAACTCAGTCAAAACAAGAGATAGATTTTGTCATTGACCATAAAAAACAGCTATTTACTCTGGAGGCAAAAAAAATCTATTCCGGACAGAAAACCACAGGCCTAAACTATTTTTCGCAAAAATATCCCAATTCAAAAAGCTTTATAATCACCCTGGAAAAAAGAAAAGAAGCAAAAGAAAATATTTCTCTTCTCTATCCCTGGGAAATATTCTCTACCATTCTTCTTCTCCCTCGCCCTTGAGGGGAGAGGGCAGGGTGAGGGTGAAATCTTCATCCGTCATTGCGAGTCCTGATTTATCAGGGCGTGGTAATTCCATTTTCAACCGTAGGACAGGCGTCTCGCCTGTCATTCCTGCTTTCAAATAATGAAACAGAGAACCGTCCCCCTGTTTCTGCCCCTACCAGAAAAGAGGCTCAGCAAAAAGTCCATCTCGCAAAATCCACCATCTTACAAAAAATAAACTCTATTATTTAATCTTGACGATTACCTTTATGTATGATAATATTGTAGTACAAAGGAGGTGCTTTTAAATGCCCAGACATACTGTATATTTATCAGATCCTGATGATAGGTTTCTACAAGAACTAAAAGAAAAACATGGTTCTATCTCTAAAGTTATTCATATTTCTTTGAATAAATTAAGAGCCGAACAATTGAAAAAATATTATCTTCAGAAATCAGAGTCTTATCCTGAACTTCGTAAAGCGCAGGCAAAAGTTATAAGAAAACAGGAAGAGGAAGAACAATTATGAGTTTCCCTCGACGTGGTGAAGTCTTCTGGGGTCCCGGTAAAAAGAAAATTCGCCCTCTTCTCGTTGTATCAAATGATCAAGGAAACCGTTACAGCAATGATGTTGTGGTTATCCCGGGCACTACACAAAAAAAAGATATAGTTTACCCCGTAGAAATTCTGGTCACAGAAGGATTTTCTAAACCTACAAAATTTCAAGCAGACTCTATTTTTACTATCGGCAAAGAAGAGCTCGGTGAAAAAATTACTGAACTTTCTCCTGATATTATGGCTGATGTTAACACAGCTCTTCAAATCGAGCTTAATTTAGAATAATTCGATTAGGGAAAAGGGAAAAAGGGCAGACACAAGATCTGCCCCTACAACTTCTTCAATATAGTCCGGCCAACAAATTGACAGGCGGGACGCCCGTCCTACAGGGTATGGAGAATACCGGTGACTATAATTAAAAAACATAGGGAGGAAGTATTAAAAATGAACGACAAACCACCGTCTATTCAAGAATGGAAAGACCTATACGAAGCTGCAATAGAATTTAAGAAAATAAAGCCCTGGAACTGGATGTGGGATACTGATATATTTGGAGTGCAAAACCCGGTAACCGGCGAGACTGGTTATTGCTGTGTAATGGGAGGAGCAGGTGAACATTTTGCCTTAGCTGTATATTTAGGCAGCGAGGGTTTAAATGGATACTTAAAACTTCAATCGAAAAAAAATTATCCGTCTCTTGAGGATATGCTCAATTTTCAAAAATTACTTATGGCTTCATTCGAAGATAGAGAATATTTACAGAAAGAAGATTTTCAATTAATTAAAAAATTTAATTTGAATTTTAGCGGACCTAATTCCTGGCCCTTATTCAGAAGTTATCGGCCTGGCTACTATCCCTGGTATTTAACCGGTGAAGAGGCAACATATCTAACCTTATGTCTAAATCAGGCAATTGATGTGGCCCTCCGTTTTAAAGATGATCCAGACCTACTCACTCCTCCAAGGGAAAATCACTATTTCGTTCGAGTCCCCAAACTCAAAAAGGGCAAAACAGGTCTATCCTGGAGAGATATGTGGATGGAGCCGTTACCCTTACAAAAAGGGGAAATTATTGTAGAACCTATCGATGAGGTCCGTTTGGCAAAAATAAAGAGAAGAATCCCTCATCGCCAGGGTGTTTGGGAGGTTGATTATTTTTACTATTCAGAACCGATAAGAGAAAAAGAAGAAAGACCTTTTTATCCATATATAACTTTATGGGTAGACCAGCATTCAGG
>NBMG01000056.1 GCA_002084865.1 Candidatus Atribacteria bacterium 4572_76 | reverse complement strand
CTTTCCACCGCAAGCCTTGCTCTTTTATATTCTATCTTCGGGAAAGATATCAGTAACCCCCTAGGAGTAAGATTAGCTCCCGTATTGGGAAGCATAGTAGCCCTTTTAGGACTTATAATTATGACCCGGTATCCGGAGAAACAGATCAAAGAACTTTTATCAAAATAGTTTTCTAAAATATTGATTGATTTCTAATTCTCTTGTAGGGGCGTATTGCAATACGCCCCTACTTATGGATTCCGCATCAAGTGTGGAATGACAAAACCAGTGTTATCCCCGCTTCACTTATATAACTTATGTAACTCATACTCTACTTATGTAACTCCCGCTCTCACTTACTTGTCATTCCCGCGGAAGCGGGAATCTATCTTTAATAATATTTTCTATTTACTAGAAAGAGGTTAGTAAATGGTTACCTTAAAAAAAGGAATTTTATTTCTATGTACCGGAAATTCCTGCCGCAGTCAGATGGCAGAAGGATTTGCCAGAAAGATGCTTCCCAAAGATGTGAAAATCTTTAGTGCGGGACTGGAGCCAAAAGGTGTACATCCTATGGCGATAAAAGTTATGCAAGAAGTTGGGATTGATGTCTCTCATCAAAAGTCAAAAAATATCTCCGAGATTCCTATTCACGAAATAAGTACGGTGGTTACTTTGTGTGGGGATGCTGCTGAACGGTGTCCTATTTTCCCGGGGAAGGTCAAAAGGGTTCATTGGGCACTTGAAGACCCTGCCAAAGCCCGGGGAAGCGAAGAAGAAATCACCAAAGCATTCCGAAAAGTTCGGGACAAAATTAAATTTTACATAATTAATTATCTACTTGTGAAATAATAAAATAGGGGCATATGTATTTACTCAATAATTCGGTAACTTTTTCTATTTTAAAGGATTTAACATTTTAGAAATAATATGTGCAGATACCTATTTTCATGGGCATAACTTATACGGAGATATCCAAAATAGTAAAATTGTATTTTTTCTTTTTTTAAGCTATAATTTTTTAAAATAAGTTAAATACTTAAAGATAAGCAGTCTAAGGGAAGAGTGGTGAAAATCCACCGCAGTCCCACAATTATATCACCTCTTCGTGGAGAAAGAGGGCGATATTTTTTATTTTTTATACATAAATCCCTATAATACTAAGAAAAGGAGAGTACTTATAGTAATGGCAATAAAATTAATTTTAATTCGTCACGGAGAAAGTGACGGTAATGCCCAAAGGAAATTTTCTGGTTTTCAGGATGTAGATTTAACAGAAAAAGGAATATGGCAAGCGAAGAGATTAGCGCGGCGTTTAGAAAGAGTGCAAGTAAACGCAGTTTATTGCAGTGATTTAAAGAGGGCTCGTCATACTGCTGAAATTATTTTTGGAGACCGAGGGAAAGATATTGTCACTAATCCTAAATTTAGGGAGATAAATTTTGGAGCGTGGGAAGGTTATACCTTTGAAGAAGTTAAATCAAAATTTGGATATGGAGATGAATTTAATCATTTAATGGAAAATATTAAGCCAGAAGCTGCTATCCCCCAGGGGGAAAGTTTGGTTGATTTAAATGACCGCGTTATGGCTGAATTAAATAATCTATTAAAGAAGCATGAAAAAAATGATAAAGATAAAACTATTGCGCTTGTTTGCCACGGTGGTACGATTCGAGTTATTTTGAGTAATGCCTTAAATATAGGATTGAAGAATATGTGGATGACCATAAAGCATTTGTTGCTCTTATCAATGATACTTCTCATCTTGAAGATTGGTGGGAAAGCGGATTAAAGATTAATACGGAGAAAAAGAAAGATGAATGAAAAAATAGAAGATACCATTCAACAGGGAAGTTTGGGAAAATTAGAGGATTTTGCCAGGAGGATAGTAGGAATATCCGGAACTCTTTCCCCGGTAATCAAAAGAAAAGTAATATTTGTAATGGCCGGGGATCATGGCGTTGTTGGAGAAGGGGTAAGTGCATATCCTCAAGAAGTTACTTTTCAAATGGTATATAATTTTATTCGAGGGGGAGCAGGTATTAACGTATTAGCCAAACACATGGTATTAACGTATTAGCCAAACACATTGGGGCAGAGATTTTAGTAGTGGATATGGGTGTTGCCAAAGAATTTCCTCCTGAAAAAGGATTAATTATAAAAAAAGTTGCTTATGGTACAAAAAACATAGCTAAAGGACCAGCTATGAGCAAAAATGAAGCGGAAAGGGCAATAATTTCCGGAATTGAAGTGTTTGAAGACGAGTTAAATAGAAAAGGAATCGATATTGTCGGATTAGGAGAAATGGGAATCGCAAATACTAGCTCGAGTAGTGCCGTAGTAGCATGTTTTACTAAATCTAAAGTTGAAGAAGTCACCGGCCGAGGGACCGGGATAGATGAAGACCAACTTAAAAATAAAATAAGAGTGATTAAGCAAGCGATAGAAGTTAATCATCCTGACCCGAAGGATGGTCTTGATGTTTTATCAAAAGTGGGAGGATTTGAAATTGGGGGGTTGGTAGGTTGTATTGAAGGAACTGGAGCGGCTTTAGGTATAAGCTTTATTGAGGCCGGGGTTAAAATATTAACCCAAATGGCTACTTTTGAAGATGCTGGAGTAGATAATAAAAGCTAATAAATTAGCGTATAGCATACAGCTGGTAGCGTATAGGTGTGGGGAACAATTGCAGGAAATAAAGACAGTATTGAGTATATAGTATCGAGTATCGAGTTAAAGAAAGAAAGCAGAAGATTTGTTAGCTGGTTAGCGTTAGTTAGTTACCTAGTTACTGGTTAAGAAAATATGATAAAGAAGTTCAAAATAGAAAACAGTATTGAGTATATAGTATCGAGTGAAGAAAGAAAAAAAAATACGAAATATAAGCTTCAGGTTACAAATTTCGAGTTTCAAGTATAGAGAATACAAAGAATAAATTCAAAATAAATTAGTCATTATTAAAGAAATTGTAGGGGTAGACCTTGTGTCTACCCTCCGGAGGACAGGCGTTTCGCCTGTCAGGGTAGGGGTTCGATTAACCGAACCCGCAATAATACAGAGACACAATGCATCGTGCCCAAAGTAAACAAAAGGCAATAAAGTGGGAAGGGAACAATTCATTGTGCCCCTACAATACAAATAGAGATAAGGGCCGTATTGCAATACGGCCAAAGAAGATATTAAATAAAAGATTTAGAAGATATTGAAAGAAGAATAAATTTTATGCCAAGAGGAAAATTAATTTTTATTACCGGGGGAGCAAGGAGTGGGAAGAGTAATTTTGCTGAGAAGACCGCTACGAGTTTAGGTAAATCAGTAGCTTACCTTGCAACTGCTCAGTCACTTGATGAAGAAATGGCTTTTAGAATAAAAAAGCATAGAGAAAAGAGACTAAACACCTGGGAGACTTATGAAGAGCCGATAGAAGTTAGAGGATTGGTGAGTCATTTAGGTTTAGAAAAAGAAGTTATCCTTATAGATTGTTTAACTTTGTTAACTTCTAATCTCTTATTAAGAAAAGAAGGCAAGGTGGAAGACTCTAGGTGGCAAGAAGAAATTTTATTGGAAATTAAAAAATTAGCTGAGGTTTGCTATAAGATACCTGCTCAGGTAATAATTGTATCTAACGAAGTGGGTATGGGTTTAGTTCCGGATAATCCTCTAGGAAGAGTTTATCGGGATATCCTGGGCAGAGCAAATAGTATAATTGCTGATAAAGCTGATGAGGTTTTTATGATGGTTTCAGGGATACCATTAAAAGTAAAGGGCTGATAAAATAATGAAAATTTTAAGAGATTTGTCTTTAGCTATACGCTTTTTAACTATTTTCCCTATAGCTTCGTTTCCGCTTTCTAATAACAGCAACCAAGATGAAGAGGAGGGCTTAGTAGAAAATTTTGCAAATTCTATGGCTTTCTTTCCACTTGTAGGGATGTTAATAGGTGTATCGCTGGTAGTTTTAAGACGGATATTTTATTATCTTCCTGTTTCTCCGCTTGTAGGTGATACTTTAGTTCTAATTGTTTGGATCTGGCTAAGTGGGGGGTTACATTTAGATGGTTTTGCCGACAGTATAGATGGATTTTCGGGAGGACATAATAAAGAGGAAATACTAAATATTATGAAGGATAGTGCTACCGGGGCAAAGGGGGTAGTGGCCTTAGTTTCTCTTTTACTGTTAAAGTTTGTCCTTCTGGTAGAGATGCCCTTATTTTTAAAAGATGCTGTTTTATTTTTTACTCCCACTGTAGGACGTTGGAGTATGGTAATAGCTGCATTTTTAAGCAAACCAGCTCGCACAAAAGATAGTATGGGTAAATTATTTATGGATTATGTTAGCTGGAGAGAGGTTATCTTTGCCAGCTTAACTTTGGCAGTTGTAGGTATTTTATTATTTAGATTATATTTTATACCTCTGGTGATTATAGGAATAGGGATAGTATTATTGATATTAAAATATTGCCATAAAAGAATTAATGGTATAAGCGGAGATGTACTGGGAGCGATAAATGAAATTGTGGAAGTTTTTATCCTTTTAACTTTCTATATTTTATACATCAGATAAATACAAAATTATTTTTGATAAAAAGTGAGCAGTTTTAATTTGGCGGGGGAGGAAGAATTGTTTAAGCACTTACATGGCGGTAATCTCGAAAGAGCAATGGAGAAGTATGGCATTTCTTCCGAGAAGATTATTGATTTTAGCGCGAATATTAACCCTTTAGGTTTTTCATCTAAGATAAGAGAAGCTATTATAAAAAATCTTGATCAACTATCTCATTACCCGGATCCAGAGTGCAAGAAAGCAAAAAAAGAAATTTCAGGTTATTTTAAGATAGATTATGAGAATATTCTTTTAGGCAATGGTTCTACTGAATTAATTTATTTAATTGTTCAAACCATAAAGCCCAAAAAAGCATTAATTCCTGTCCCTACTTTTTGCGAATACGAGAGAGCTTTAAATAATAACAATGTTTCTATTAATTTTTATAAATTAAAAGAAAAACAAGAATTTTTAGTCTCAATAGACGAGATAACCCCCCGATTAGCCGGAATAGATTTAGTTTTTTTATGTAACCCCAACAATCCTACCGGAACTTTCCTTCCCAAAAAAGAAATATTAAATTTAGTTAAAGAAGTTCAAAAGAGAAAAATATTTCTGGTTTTGGATGAGGCTTTTATCGATTTGTACGAGGAAGATAGTCTTATTAAAGAGGTTAAAAATTATAACTATCTTATTATTCTTCGTTCCTTAACAAAATTTTATGGCCTTCCCGGGTTGCGTATTGGTTTTGCGGCAAGTAGCCCAAAGTTGATTAAAAAGTTAGACCCAAAGTTGATTAAAAAGTTAGAGACACAAAAGATACCCTGGTCGGTTAATTCTTTGGCCCAAATTGCGGTTCGGGAAGTGCTAAGGGATGAAAAGTATATTAGCAAAAGCAGATCCTTTTTGCTTAAGGAAAAGAAATTTTTGTATAGGGAATTATCTAATATAAAAGGATTAAAAGCGTATAAGCCTTCAGCCAATTTTATATTTATCAAATTATTGAAAAATATTTCTTCTGAAATACTTCAAAATCACTTAGGAAGAAAAGGAATATTAATTAGAAATTGTAGTAATTTTAGGGGATTAGAGAAAGGGAAATTTATTCGGGTAGCGGTTCGTACCCGTAAAGAAAATATTAAATTACTTAAGGAGCTTAAGTTAATTTTAAGGTAAGAATTGGAGTGTCAATTGTAATGAGTAGAGAGAATGTAAAGGCTAAAGTAATTATGATTCAAGGTACTGGTTCTTCAGTAGGTAAGAGCGTGATAGTTGCTGCCCTATGCAGAATATTTTACCAAGATGGTTTTAGAGTTGCCCCTTTTAAAGCTCAAAATATGGCCCTTAATTCCTTTATTGCTAAAGATGGGGGAGAGATGGGAAGGGCACAAGTGGTGCAGGCTGAAGCTTGCGGGATAGAACCTACTGTAGATATGAATCCTATTTTAATGAAACCCACCAGCGATATGGGGTCTCAGATAATTGTGCAGGGAAAACCTGTAGGCAATATGCAGGCTCAAGAGTATAGGAATTATAAATCAAAGCTTATTTCAGTAGTGAAAGATTCTTTCTTGAAGCTGGCTGTTAATTACGAAGTGATTGTCATAGAGGGGGCAGGCAGTCCGGCAGAGATAAATTTAAGAGAAGATGATATTGTTAATATGAGGATGGCGCAAATTGCGAATTGTCCGGTTCTTTTGGTTGGTGATATTGATAAAGGCGGTGTTTTTGCCTGGATAGTGGGGACTTTGGAGCTTCTAACCAAGGAAGAAAGAGAAAGGGTTAAAGGTATTATCATTAATAAATTTCGGGGAGATAAAGAGATTTTACAACCGGGGTTAGATTATTTAGAGAAAAAGATCAAGAGACCGGTATTAGGAGTAATCCCCTATTTTAGAGATATTCGGATAGAAGAAGAGGATTCAGTGAACTCAGAAAAAAATAAATATAATGCACAACCAGTACAGGGCAGGATTAATATTGAAGTTCTATATCTTCCTCATATCTCTAATTTTACTGATTTTGATCCTCTGGAGAGGGAGGAAGGTATATCTTTGCACTATGTAAAGATGGGTGAGAAATTGGGAGAACCTGATTTATTAATCATTCCGGGGAGTAAAAATACTCTCGATGACCTTTATTGTTTGAGAAAATTTGGTTATCAGGAAGAAATTTTAGATAGAACGAAGAAAGGCACAGTGATTGTCGGGATTTGCGGGGGTTACCAGATGTTAGGCAGAGAGCTTTGCGATCCGGAACACACTGAGTCATCCAGAGAGAAGATTGAGGGATTAGGTTTGATTAATGGAGCAACTACTCTCAAATCTAAAAAAATTACTTTTCAGGTAAAAGCTCGTCTTTTGCCTATTCCCTTTTTCAATATTCAAGACGAATTATCAGGTTATGAGATACATACGGGAGAAACTGTTTTATCGGGAGATGAGAAGCCATTATTTAAAATTACCAAAAGAGGTTTTACTCAAACTGATATTAATGATGGAGCGATTGGCAAAGGTGGGATGGTTTGGGGAACTTATATTCATGGAATATTTGATAACAATAGTTTTCGGAGAGCTTTTATAGATTTTTTAAGAAATAAAAAGGGATTAAGAATTTCCAGTTGTATTCCTCAAAATAGAATATCTTATCAAGAAGAAAAAGATAGAGAGTATGATAAGTTAGCTTGTTTAGTTAGAGATAATTTGGATATGGATAAAATTTATCATATTTTGGGAATAGAGAAAAGATAAATAATGAAAGAAATTATTACTGCCTATTTTTTAGATTTAATTATCGGTGATCCGTATTGGCTTCCCCATCCTGTGCGAACAATTGGGAAGATTATTAAATATTTAGAAAGAGTATTACGAAAAAATAATCAAAACCAAAGAGTAGAAAAGGTTAAGGGAATTATTCTGACGGCTATAACTGTTGGTTTAAGTTATTATATTATTTATTTTCTCATCTATATAGCTGGGATTATAAGTCCCGGGCTAAAGTTTGCCTTTTCTTCTTTTTTTATTTTTACCTCTCTTTCCACTAAGAATTTAGGAGAAGAGGCATTCTCAGTCTGCCGAGCTTTAAAAGAAAATAATTTAGAATTAGCGCGAGAGAGAGTGTCTCGGATAGTAGGAAGAGATACTAAGGATTTAGATGAAGAAGAAATTGTGCGGGCTACTATAGAATCAATAGCTGAAGGTACTGTAGATGGAATTATTTCTCCTCTCTTTTATGCTGTTATAGGCGGGGCTCCTCTGGCTATGGCTTATAAAGCAGTTAATACCCTTGATTCTATGGTGGGATATAAAAACAAAAAGTATCTTTACTTTGGTTGGTTTTCCGCCAAACTTGATGACCTGGTTAATTACCTTCCAGCCCGTATCAGTATTATTTTAATTCCGGTGGCAGGCTTAATACTTAGACAAAGGGGTCTTGGGGCATTAAAAGCAATTTTTCGAGATGGGAAGAAATCGCCCAGCCCTAATGCTGGAATACCGGAGGCAGGCTTTGCCGGTGCATTAGCCATTCAATTAGGAGGGTTTAACTTTTATCAAGGAGTAAAAGAATATCGACCGATTTTGGGAGAAAAGTTAAAAGAAATAAGTCCAAAAGATATCCTAAAAGCTATTCGATTATCTTATGCGGTTTCAATATTAATGTTTTTGGTTGGTTTAGCAATCCATATTTTCTGGTAGGAATAATTTTTTTATTTTTTATTCGCCAAGATAATTCACATTATTACCTGTGGAACTTTAAGGTCAGGGTGGTTTATTAGTATTGGCTTTACTCTATATGCCTTTTGCAAATTTTCTTCATTAAGTACTTCTTGAGGTGTTCCTATCTTCTCTATTTTTCCTTCATTTAAAAGGATAAGACGATGAGAAGCAATACTGGCTAAATTTAAGTCATGAAAAACAGAAATGATTGTTAATCCCTCTTCTTTAAGAGCTTTTTTTAAGAGATTTAACATCTCATATTTATAGTTTAAATCTAAATGAGAAGTAAATTCGTCTAAAAGAAGAAGCTGAGGAGTTTGAGTTAAAGCTTTGGCTATAAAAACTCTTTGCCTTTCTCCTCCACTTATTTTTTGAATATTTTTTTCAGATAAAGGTAAAGATTGGGTTTTTACCATTGCTTCTCGAGATATTCGATAATCTTCAATAGTCTCACCCTTTATTCGAGAAATATAAGGTATTCTTCCCATAAAGACTACCTCTTTTGCTTTAAAGCTAAAGGCAATCCAGGTATCTTGAGGGACTACTGATACATATTTAGATATTTTTTTTATAGAAAATATATTCAAGTTTTTGCCCAGTAAAAATATATTCCCTTTACCGGGTTTTAATATCCCTGAAATAATTTTTAAAAGGGTAGTTTTCCCCGAACCATTAGGGCCAATAATTCCCAATAATTCTCCTCTTGATACAGAAAAGTTTATATTGGATAGAGTTTTTTGATAATCATTATAAGAGAAATTTACTTCTTCTACTTTTAAAATAGTTTTAGGAAAAGACATTTTATACATTTCTCCTTTGTAAAAGATAAATAAATAAAGGGGCTCCTACTATGGCAGTTACGGCTCCAATCGGTATTTCTGTAGGAGCAATAATAATTCGGGCAAAAGTATCACATAATATGAGGAAAATTGCCCCAAAAAGTGCTGATGTAGGAAGCATAACCCGATGGTCCGGACCTACTAACAGGCGGGCTATATGGGGAACTACCAGCCCGACAAAACCGATAAGGCCGGTAAAGGAGACTATACTAGCTATAATTATTGAACCAATGATAAAGATGCGCATTCTTAATTTTCCGGTATTAACTCCCAAATGAAGGGCCTCTTCTTCTCCCAAAGATAAGGCATTTAAGTCTAAAGAGGATGAAAATAAAAAGAGACAACCAACAATTACCGGAATAGTGATTATAGTTATTTTGTTCCAATTAGCAGTGGATAAATCTCCCATCAGCCAGAAGATCATAGAATGTAATTCCCTTTTAGAAAGAGCCAAAAGTACAGTTATCAATGCAGAAAAGAGAAAATTTATAGCTACTCCGGCAAGGAGTAGTCCGGTTGATGCTAAGGTATAACTAATTTTAGAGGACATATATACCAGATAAAGAGAAAACATTGCACCTGTAAAGGCAAATAGAGGAAGATAAGAAGCTAAATAATATCCGGTAGTATATTGTAAAGCAATACCGATACAGGCTCCCAAGGCAGCTCCTGCAGATACACCGAGGATATAAGGGTCAGCTAAAGGGTTTCTTAAAATTCCCTGAAAGGCGCCTCCTACAGTGGATAAAGCTGCTCCGGTAAGAATAGCCATAGTAATTCGAGGAATCCTTAGCTGCCAGATAATTAAACTATTAGTTTTATCTAATGAAATATTCAGTATAAGGGAAAAAATTTCTTTGGGATGGATAGAGACCACCCCAAAATTAAGACAAACAAGGCTTACTCCCAGGATGCCTAAGCTTCCTCCCAGAAGCATCAAGATTAATTTTTTTCGCCAGTTAGTATAGCCGGCGATTACTTTTGGTGATTTATTTATGGAAAATTTCATATAACAATTCAAGCCCATCTATTAATCGAGGTCCTGCACGGTAAAAGAGATCTTCATTTACTATAAAGATGCTTTGTGTTTTGATTGCCGGGATATTAGACCAACCAGGACGCTGGGAGATATTTTCTTTAATTTTTGATTTTTCTCCGAGGTTCATTGCTCCGATGGGAATTATAATTATATCCGGTTCTGCTTCCACTACAAATTCCGGGCTTATCTTTACCCAACCGGGAAGACTGGCAGCGATATTTT
>NBMG01000055.1 GCA_002084865.1 Candidatus Atribacteria bacterium 4572_76 | reverse complement strand
GGCTATTTGGCAGATTCATTTAATAAAATGACTGATTCTATGGAATCAATAATTAGAACCGAACAAGGTGTAGCAGAAATTTCGAATATTATATTACCTCTTCTAAGATTAAAAGATATTAACCAAGACGTTGTCCATAGATTGATGAAAATTTCTAATTCAGATATGGGTGCTTTATATGTTCTAAATAAAGAAAAATCCAAATTTGAACATTTAGTATCTGTAGGAATAGATGCTACTCTGGTGAAATCCTTTGATGCCCATTATCGAGAAGGGGAATTCGGTAAGGCAATTATAGAGAAAAAGATTTCTCATATAAAGGATATACCTCCTGATACTATATTTAAATTTAAGACAATTACCGGTACAGCTATTCCAAAAGAGATTATTACTATCCCGGTAATAGTAGAAAATCAAGTAGCTGCAGTTATCTCTCTGGCAAGTTTAAAGAAATATCCACCTGAGATTCTGGGAATATTAGATAATTCCTTTAGTGCAATTAATGTAGTCTTTTCAAACTTATTAGCCAATGAAGAGATCTATAAATTAAATGAAGAAATTAAAGAAAAGAATATAGATTTACAAAATCAAACAGAAGAACTGCAAAATCAAACAGAAGAACTGCAAGCACAATCTGATGAATTACAGGAACAGAATATTGAATTGGATGTGCAGAAAAGAGAGGTGGAAGAAGCTAATCGATTAAAGAGTGAATTTCTTTCCAATATGAGCCATGAGCTCCGCACTCCCTTAAATTCAATCATGGCATTATCTCGCACTCTGATTATGCAGGCAAAAGATAAAATATCGTCTGAAGAGAATAAATATTTAGAAATTATTGAACGTAATGGTAAAAACCTGCTTAACCTTATCAATGATATTTTAGATCTTTCCAAAATTGAAGCAGGAAAATTAGAAATAACTTTACAAACTTTTTCTATAAATTCGATAATTCAAAATATCAAAGAAAACCTTTCTTCTATCGCCGAAGAAAAAGAAATTAAAATTTATTTAGACCTGGCGGACAACTTACCTAAAATAGAGAGTGACCCCGAAAAAGTATATCAGATTTTGCAAAATGTAATAGGCAATGCCGTTAAATTTACCCAAAAAGGTTCAGTTACTATCAGTACAGATGTCGATGAGAATCAAATGGTTGTTAAGGTTATTGATACCGGGATTGGTATTTCGCAGGAGGAGCTACCTTATGTTTTTGAAGAATTCAGGCAGGCAGATGGTTCAACTTCCCGGCAGTTCGAAGGAACAGGCTTGGGGTTAGCTATAGTGCATAAATTAGTAAATGGACTGGGGGGTAAGATAGAGGCTCAAAGTGAGTTGGGGAAGGGTTCAATTTTTACTATTTACCTTCCCTTAAAATGGTCAGGTGATATCGAAAGTGAAAAAATTACAAACTTATCAAAGAGTTGGGAGTTTAATCAAAAAGAAAAGGCTGCAAAAGATACAACATTTGACGAAAGCAAAAATATTGAAAAGAAAAAAATTAAAGAGAATCCAAGAATATTAATAGTAGAAGACAATGAAGAAGCAATTATCCAGATTAAAATGATACTGGAGAATGAGGGCTATCTTGTTGATGTTGCAAATAGTGGGCGAGCTGCTCTTGATTATACTCAACACACTATTCCTGACGGAATTATTTTAGATTTAATGATGCCGGAAATTGATGGCTTTGAAGTATTGGAAAACATCCGCAGTACTTCAAGAACTGCAGACATCCCAGTATTGATCCTTACCGCCAAAGACTTAACCGCGGAAGATTTTAAAAAATTAAGCGCTAACAATATTCAGCAATTATTATATAAAGGTGCTATAAATAAAGATGAATTGATATTTAAAATAAAATTAATGTTGAAAAGAGGAGTAAAAGATGAGCAAAAATCCGAAAGTAAAGAACCAAAAGAAATTTCCCGGGAAAAGAAAAAATTAAATATTTTGCAAACTAAAGTTTTACTAAAAAAAGAAGGATTGCCAACTATCTTGGTGGCTGAAGACAATCCTGACAATATGATTACCACCAGGGCAGTCTTGAAAGATAAATATAATTTGATAGAGGCAGTTGACGGAGAGGCAGCATTAGAAAAAGCCCAAAGCGATTTACCGAATTTAATTTTAATGGATATTTCTCTGCCTAAGATAGACGGTTTGACGGTAGTAAAATTTTTAAAAGAAAGCGAAACCACTAAAGGCATCCCGGTAATAGCCTTAACTGCCAGAGCAATGAAAGGGGATAGAGAAAAAACCATTAGAGCGGGCTGTGATGATTATATTTCCAAACCTATAGACCCGGAAATGATGCTGGGGAAGATTGATGAGTGGATAAGGAAGAAAGGAATATCGGATAAATAATTTATTTAAAACAGCGGATGATTAAAAAATTTATACAATCTAAGGTTAAAAAGATTTTATATAGATTAAACAAATTAGGAGGGAAGCATTAAACATATGTCAAAAATATTAGCAATAGATGATAGACTTGATAACCTGATTTCCATTAAGGCATTATTGAGAAATATGATACCAGAATGTGAGGTTATAACTGCTCAAACAGGGAAAGAAGGAATAGAGAGAGCGATAAAAGAACTGCCTGATACTATTTTATTAGATATAAATATGCCTGTGATGGACGGTTACGAAGTTTGCAATAAATTAAAAGCTAATTTTGCGACAAAGCATATCCCTGTCATCATGATAACCGCAGTTAGAACTGACTCGAAAAGTCGGGTAAAAGGATTGGAAATCGGAGCAGATGTCTTTATCTCTAAACCTATCGACGCTGATGAATTAACTTCCCAGGTCAAGGTAATGCTACGGATAAAGAAAGCAGAAGATAAACTACGGTCAGAAAAAGATATTTTAGAAGAAATGGTTCAAAAAAGAACGGAAAAGATTAAGAGGGTACAAGAAAACATGATGCTTACTATTGCCCGGATTATTGGGACCAAAGACCCTTATATTGCCGGGCATCACGAAAGGGTATCCCAACTTGCTGTTGCTATTGCCCGGGAAATGTTGATTCCCGAAGAACAAATAGAAGGTATAAGAGTCACTTCGATGGTCCATGATATAGGCAAAATAAATGTACCGGCAGAAATACTTAGTAAGCCCGGAAAGCTTACTGATATAGAATTCGGTTTAATTCAACAACATACCACGACAGGTTATGAAGTTTTAAAGACCATAGATTATCCCTGGCCAATCGCTGAAATAGTGCTTCAGCACCATGAGAACATAAATGGTACAGGTTATCCATATGGACTGAAAGATGGAGATATTCTTATCGAAGCGCAAATTATTCGGGTTGCAGATGTAGTAGAAGCTATGAGTTCCCACCGCCCTTATAGGGCAGCACTGGGTTTGGAAGCGGCAATTGAGGAGCTTTTAATTGGAAGAGGAGAAAAGTATAATCAAGAAGCAGTCGATATCTGTGTAAAAATTTTTAAAGAGGGAAAATTCAAATTTAAAGAAAATTAAACTAAAATAGATAAGAATTATATTTGCATAATATTGAATACACCAATTATCATACCTACTTTCCTGTTTATTTTTCTATTAGAAAAGCAAAGAACTAAAAGGGGTTGATAAAAATGAGCAAAAAGATTCTATTGTTAGGACTAATTATATTGATTATTATTTTTAGTACCGGCTGTTTGTCTATTATGCCTACCATAGGTCTTGCGCCTGTCGAGGAGATAGAAATTGTGATTTTAGAATCATTCCCCGTCCAGGTACAGGTTATCGCCAGAGGAAACTTGCCTGATCCTTGCACCGAAATTTTCGAAGTTCTTCAGGAAAGAAAGGAAAATACTTTCTTTGTCGCTATTAAAACTTATCGTCCTCCGGGATTTTGCATACAAGTGCTTGCTCCTTTTGAAGAAATAATCCCTCTTGAGGTTTATGGTTTACCAGCCGGCACTTACACCGTTGATGTTAACGGAGTTCAAGATACCTTTGATTTAGAAGTTGATAATATTTTACTAAAGGAATAATTCTCTAAATTATCCAGAATTAAAAATTTGTTTTTAATAATAAAAAGAGATGAAATATTTTTTAAAAAAATAAAGGAATCCTTTATGGTTGTATGGTAAATAAGATATATAGTGGGTCTAAGGAATTATAAGATTTGCTAATTGTTTTACAAATGGCATATATTGCAGCTTTCTATATCAATATTTAGACGAAATTGACTGCTTACGACCGGGAACTTATCCTAAAAAATTTGAAGATTAATTATAAAATAAGTTTAGGGTATTTTCAAAAAGGGGGGTGGATATTTGAGTCAAGAAAGATGTAGATTGTTTATAAGAGCTAAATATTTGTAAATAGGAGGTAAAAAGATGATAAAAAGATTTTTGTTGTTGGGGTTGATTATTTTTTTCATTATATTGATGATAGGTTGTACTCCTACTCTTAGGGCAGATTTGGCGGTACTAAGCCTTGACCCACCTGATGTGAATTGTGGTGTAGTGCTGAAAGACCGTGTAGCCTGTACCACCACAGTGACATTTACCATTGCCAATATAGGTACAGCCGATGCTGGTCCGTTTAAAGTTCTGGTCCAAGCGGACCCGGGATTAGCACAACAGACCATTTTAAATATTGCTAGTCTTGCATCAGGTGCTACAACAACTAAAACTATTACTCTGCCACCTGGTGGTAACTGCTTTGATCCCGACTGCACTATTTGCATAACCGTGGATTCAAATAATGAAGTAATCGAGTCTAACGAGGGAAATAATTATTATTGTGAGACAACAATCGGATAGATATTCTGTCAATATAATAGTCAAATATTAATTAAGTAAGTATAACTTTCCTAAGAAAGAGCAGAATAGTGGTTAAGTTTCGTCTGACCCGAGCTTTGCTTTAAGTTTTTAAACATAATAAGGAAGGCGAAGATTTATGAAAAAGATATTCTATTTGATTTTAATTTTTATAATGGTAGCTTTCTGTTTGACCCTAATTTCTTTGGCTGATGGTGGTTTATTTACCCAGTTATATAGAGATATATATGAACCCAATCAATTAGCTATGATCGTATTTGATGATATGGTGGAGAAGATAGTTTTTCAGATAGACTATGAAGGTGATGCGGAAGATTTTGCCTGGGTTATTCCGGTGCCCGGTTATCCTAAATTGTTCCCTGTCGAAGACGATATATTTTATGAATTACATAAATTAACTCAACCTCCCCCTCCTTCGAGTTTTGGTTGTGGATGGGGAGCAGGTGTACCAACCCCTGGTTTAGGAGACGAGGGAGTACATGTTTGGGAAGAGAACCAGGTAGGAATTTATCATACCACCACTTTGTCAGCCACCGACCCGAATAGTTTAGTGGTATGGTTAAATGATAATGGTTACGCCTTCCCTGCAGAAGGTCAAGAGATAGTGGATTATTATGTACAACAAAGCTGGTTTTTTGTAGCTATGAAAATTCAACATGAAGAAACAATAAATAATTCTGAAAATTATACCGGGGCTATTCAACCCATAGGGATAATGTTCTTTTCCGATGAAATGATTTATCCTCTAAAAATTAGTGCGTTAAGCGTACCCACATGGGGGACGGAAGTATTAATCTATGCTTTTTCCGACGAAAGAGTAACTTTCCCCGAAGCCGCAGAAGAATATAATGCTATTATTACTCCTGACCAGTTAAAGGAATACCCTATTTTGCAGGGTCTAATAGACGAAACCTTCGTTTTAACCAAACTGAGAAAAAATTTTAGTGCTGAAGAAATGGACGAGGATTTAATATTGCTTCCAGTTCCTAAATATATTGCTCTGGGGAATATCATAGATTTAAATTCTCCGGTAGGACAGTTTGTTCTGATTATAGGAATTTTTGTCTTTGTATTAAAGACAAAGAAGAGAAATGCTTAAAAGGTAGTTAAATTTGGAAATTAAAAAAGATAAACTATCCGAAAGGATAAGACACAAAAAATAAGGCAGGTGGCAAAAAGATGAGAGATTTTTCTATAAAACTTGGTTTTGTTCCTACTCGCAGACTGGTTTTTGACAAAAAAGAAGCACAGAAACATAAAAATCTGATTAAAGATAAGCTTCTTTCCTGGAAGATAGATTTGGTGGATATTGATTGGCTTAATGAGGATGGTATGCTCTATGACATAAAAGATGTAGAAAAAGTATATAAATATTTTTTAGAAAAAGATGTCGACGCTTTATTCCTGCCTCATTGTAACTTTGGTACGGAAAGCGCAGTAGCCAAATTAGGTAAGTTGATGAATAAACCACTATTATTATGGGGACCTCGTGATGATGCACCTATAGATAACGAAATACGAGCTCGTGATACTCAATGCGGACTTTTTGCTACCAGTAAAATCTTACGCAGATTTGGAGTCCCTTTTACTTATATAACCAATAGTAGAATAGAGGATAGTGTATTTAAAAAGGGATTTAATAATTTTCTTCGGGCTGCCTCTGTAGTTAAGGCTTTCCGAAATATGAGAATTGGAATGATAAGTACCCGCCCCGGAGAGTTCTGGTCGGTTATGGCTAATGAAGGGGAATTGCTGGAAAAATTTGGTATCGAAATAATTCCCGTTAAGAGTTAAAAGCGGTGGTTAAAGATATCAAAGGGAAAAATATTGATTATTCATCAGTTGGTGAAGAAAATCTAAAAAAAATAGTTGCTCTAAAATTGGCAATAAAAAAATGGGTAAATGAAGAAAGGCTTTCTGCTGCTGCTATTCAATGTTGGATGGCTTTACCTGATGAATACGGTGTGGCTCCTTGTTTTGCTAACGCTATGTTAACCGATGAAAAGATTCCGGTGGTGTGTGAGACAGATATTCACGGGGCGATTAC
>NBMG01000054.1 GCA_002084865.1 Candidatus Atribacteria bacterium 4572_76 | reverse complement strand
AGGGACAGCATATCCTATTAAGAAACTTACTCATACCCTATAGGTTTTCCGTTAAAAATTATCGAATTGTTGAGCTGGTACACCTTCCCTATTGTTTAAGAGAACGGAATGTGTTGTCTTTATTTTTAAATACTAATAAAAAGTAAAGTCTCCTTAATAAGACTATTTAAATTTAAATCCCTTTTCTTTGAAGAGCTTAAGGCAAGCATCTACTACTTCCGAAATAAGGGCGGTGAGAAGACATGGCTTCTACTACATCAGCTACTCCTAAAATGCGGGCTTCCAGGAGAATCTCATCACCTTTTAAATTATTGGGATATCCAGAACCATCTAAGCGTTCATGATGCTGAAAGACAATGTTTGCTACAGGATAGGAAAAATCTATGGCTTTTAAGATATCGAATCCGGCCTGGGAATGTCCTTTTATTAGACTGAACTCTATATCGGATAAGGTAGTGGTCTTGCTTAGGATTTCAGTAGGTACGCTTATCTTTCCGATATCATGAATGAGAGAGACTATCCTTATCCCTTCAATCCTATCCGGAGAAAAGTTAAGTTCTTTAGCTATAGCTGTGGTCAATTGAGAAACCCTCTGCTGGTGACCGGCAGTATAGGGGTCTTTGATCTCTATTATCTTGGACATGGTTTCAATGGTTGCATCCATGGTTTTTTTGAGTTTCTGATGACTTTCTCGTAATTTTTCTTCTGCCTGCTTGCGCTCAGTGATATCTCTTGCTATACCTAATACTAAAGTCTTTCCCTTAATCTTTACGGGATAAGTGGAGATCTCAACTGTCACTTTACTATTATCTTTTCTGTTTAATACAAACTCATCTGGCCCTGTTGCTTGTCCTCTCAGATTTTTCACTAACAATTTAGCTGCTTTAGGTATATCAGCAGGAGTAAGTAAATTTAACTTTAAGAAACTCTTTCCGATTAATTCTTCTTTTTTATAACCCATTAATCTTTCTGCTGCCTTATTACTATCGATAAAATTACCTTTTAAATCATTTATATAATAAGCATCAGGAGCATAATTAAATAATATTTTTAAACGCTCTTCCGAGTCTTTTAACTCTTCTTCTGCTTGTTTTTTTTGCAATGCTATTGCGGCTTGTTTTATAAAAGTATTTATAAATTCTCGATTTTGTAATTCAATCCCCTTAGGCATAATAATTATTATATTCCCAAATAATTCCTTGCCTCTAGTGAAACTGCTAAAATATATTTCCCCTACATTTAAAAATTTCTCTAAAATATTACAAATACCTTTTGGTATTTGCTCAAAAGATAGTTCATAAAGACCTCCGGGTATTTTAAATAGTTCACCTCGAATAAGTGTATTTCTCACTTCCTCATTGATTATAGGAAAGGACATAGCAAAAATGTCTTTACCTATGATCTTTAAAGCTTTTCTTATCTTTTCTCCAACAACACCTTCCAGAGCACGCACATGGATACTATCAGAAACTTTATCATAGGAGTTGACTAAAATAATAGAATCACCAATGATTTCTTTTAGTTTATCTCCAATTAATCGGTAGATATCACCTTTGGGGTCTAATTGAATAAAATCAAGGGTAGTTTTATATAAAAAATTCATTTCATTTACGGGTTGCCTTTTTCTTCTCTCTACTTGCTTTCTTTCGGTATTGTTATTTATTGTTTTTTTCTCTCGTTCTTTCTTTAAATTTTTCAATTCTTTTATTAATTCTTCCCCTTTTTAGTCTCATCTTTCATCTTATTCGTCTCCTATTAAGCGTATAAGATAAATTAGCACATAAACAGCATTATTATTTAAATTCTATCAATTTTTTAAAATCCTCTTTTTTTCAGGATATTTTTTATTTCCTTTTTATTTATTTTCTGCTCCTTAACCTTTTCTTAACTTGCCGCCACCATCTGGGTAGATATCCGAATGATTTCGAATATACCATATTTTAGCACATTTTTTACATCCATATTTTACTATTTTAAAATCCTCTTTTATCCCTCCTTATTATTGACAATATTTTTCTAATTTCTGATATTATTTTTTAGTTAATATGTATACCTATAATCCTTACGCGGATTTAATTTATCCTTTTATTGTTTTTCTTCTAAGATAATTCATAATAATTTTGAAATTTACTTTCTTCCTCTCTTCTTTAATTTAATAGCAACCTATTCCAAACCATTACCACCTTCAAAGAAGGTGGTTTTTTAAGGTGAAATAAAATGATAAAATGGGGTAGGTCCCTATTTTTTATTTTTTAATACCATTCCTCTGGAGCTATTTACATTAAGTTATTCGTCACTCACTTGGATCTGGCTCCAACAGCTTTTACCGGAAGCAGAGCTGTTATTATAGTCGGTCTGACGGCAAAAGATAGATGGCCAAGGTGCAAGACCTAAAACAATATCTTCCAGACTGAAATAGCGCATAACGCACATCTTATCACCTCCTGAAGGATTTGGAGCGTGGTGTTCAACTCCCACGCCATGACCCATTTCATGCAAGGTGGTAACTATTATAAGTTGTTCAATTATGGCTTCAATCTCTTCGTTCGTTAAAACAAATTCATCGTCCATATCCATTTCAAGTTCCACAGTCTTCCGACATTCTTTAACAATTTCATCATCAAAAACAGCGACATATTTTGTGGATGCCGGTGATCGTGAATCCAAGGTTGAAAAAACACAACCGTACGAATCTTCTCCCTTTAATATTATTTCTCCCTTTTCTTTCATTACCACATGCAGGGCATGCTGGTCCACTATATGACCAAAACCGGAGGTATTAAAATTAACTACCCGTTTTTCCGAATCAACAGTCAATCGGTAAAACGAGTCGCTCCACTCGTCCGCACCGGTCCAGCCATCTTCACCGATATAGAAAACCCGCAAACCAGACACCACATCAAAGCCGGATTGTGCTACCAGTCCATCTTCGTCTCTTACAAAAAGTTCTTTAACCTGTGGGTTAAGACGTTCGTGTTGGTAGCTTTCATCTTCAAACCCCCGGTATTCCTCATAAAGAGATATACCGTCACCATTGCTGTTTTGACCGGAGGGTTTGGGGTCTTCATCCCAGTTCTCATCCTTATCATAAACATCATACTGCTCTTCCCAGTAATCAGCAATGCGGTCTTCATCCTCGTCGAAGGGAACGGTAATATAATCATCGCCATTTTCAGTTTTACATTCATACCATATGCCATCTACACTAACTCTTGCTTTCAATTTTCCCCAGGCCCCATAATCATGTGATTGTATGGCCACAACAGCTTTATTCGAGGTTTCGGTGGTTTCTATTATCCATTCACCATCCTTCTCCCCATCTTTAGTTTCGATAAAACCTTCTTGATTATTGACAAACTCAAGGTCGTATTCTTCTCCTTCTCCGGAATTCAAGCAATAACCTTTTTCGTTACTCACTTTATAAAGCGTAAATTCCCATTTACCTGCTAAATTCTTATCTTCTTCAATTTCTGCGGTAATCGAAACAGTATTCTCTTCTTCTCCTCCCATTGGCAGCCAGCTTTTTTCTACCTTGCGAATAATCGGATGGATATCAAGCCCTTTCTTTATATCCCATGAGCATATATTCCTGATATGGTCAAGCCCGCCAGGGCTTTTCATTTGAATAGAGTTATCATAATTCCCACTCATTTTTCCATCCACAATAACCCGGGCTTGAGTATCAAATGCCAGCATATCATAGGAAATAAAATCAGAGCTGATTTCCTCAACTTTTACCGGGTTTTTTGTTTCATAAGGACCGGCAAACATCTTACCGACAAAAAATCCCGCCATTGCCACAGAAGAGGTCAGGTTTGTGGAGCTCCCTTCTGACCAGTAATAATTATGAGTACAGGTTGTGTTGAAAGATAAATCGCTACCGCTATTTTTCAGGAAAAAATATGTTCCGTTTGGAATGATTTTTGCTAGCGGATCATTTTCTGAAAGACTATAATAAATCCAGCCCATATAGATAACATTACCATATCCGCTTCCCTCTCCTGAATAGATCTCTTCGGCCAATGTACCGACACCTTCGGTAATGAACGTACCACTTTGCTCTCCCGACCAGGTAGAACCATCATCTTGAAGACGTACGAATTGCCCCACGAGGTTTCCATCCCCATCTTGAACATCAACACGCTCAACTTCTTCCCACTTTACGTTAATATTCCAGTTAGTAATTCTTTCTCCAACTTTAGGATAAGCACCGACTTCTATTTGAGTAACATTTATTGTACCTTCCCATTTAATTTCGTCTTGAGCGTAGAGGGAAGCACTGAAAATTAAAAATGTAATCAAGGATATAATCAATATTATTACTTTTCTAGCCATATAATCTTTAATATCTCCCATCTAGAATAGCTACTTAATTTTTTAACCATATCTATAATCTGTTTTTCACAGCCGGATTTTAACCAGTTAATGACTTTGGATATAAACGGTATTTTTTACTCTTTAACCACCAGTTCCACACGCCGATTCTGAGCCTTCCCGGTAGCAGTCGTGTTGGGTGCGACCGGTACAGATTCACCATAGCCTTTTGTAAAGAGTCGAGAGGAAGAAATGCCTGCGGAAACCAGATATAATTTAACTGATTCCGCACGATTCTCGGAAAGAATTTGATTATGTTCGGTAGTTCCGTCTGAATCAGTGTGTCCTTCAATAATTAACTGCATGGTTTGTTCAGATTTGAGCATGGCAACGATTTTATCCAGAGTAGGCTTGGATTCAGTCCGAATGATATCAGAATCATAATCAAAGTTAATACCGTAAAGTCTTACCCTGCCGTATTCCAAAAGCTCACTTGTCATCTGTTCCTGCACTCCGCCTTCCCAATGAGGACAGCCGCCAACATCTTGAGATTTTTTTGTTCCGTTCCATATTTGGCCTTGTGAATCTTCCTTCCCTTCGTACCACCAAAGACCAAAAAATTTTTCTCCATCGGGGGTAAATATCATAATGGCCGGACCTTTCTGTCCTGGTTCAATCCAGGTAAATTTCATGATACGATCTTCAATGCCTCCATTTAATACTCCTTCATCCCATTCATAACATCCGGTAACTGATGTTCCTTCTTGCCTTAGATGAAAATCGTGATAATTCGTCTCATATGTCCCGGAAACATTGGCTAAGGGTGTTTTGGTAAGTTGTTTTCCGAAAGCACGAAAATCCATGAGCTCTGTATATTCACTGTCGCCGTGATTATTTTTAATAGTCAACCGAAGCCATTTTCCGGATTTATCAACGGTCACCGGAAAGCTCTGATTGTCTTCCCT
>NBMG01000053.1 GCA_002084865.1 Candidatus Atribacteria bacterium 4572_76 | reverse complement strand
TACGGAACCGGTCAATTAATTAAGGCAGCCTTGGACCAGGGATGTAGAAAGATGATTATCGGCATCGGAGGAAGTGCTACCAATGACGGAGGGGCAGGAATGGTCCAAGCTTTAGGAGTTAAATTATTAGACCGAGAGGGGAAGGAAATAGGTTTTGGAGGAGGAGAATTAAAAAAAATTAATCGGATTAATATAAGTAATTTAGATAACCGCTTATCCGAGACCGAAGTATTAATAGCTTCTGATGTGAGTAACCCGCTTTGTGGACCAAAAGGAGCTGCCCGGATATATGGACCGCAAAAAGGAGCTACTCCGGAAATAATTGAAGAATTAGATAAATCTTTAGCTCACTTTGCCGAAATAATAAAAAGAGACTTAAATAAAGATGTAAAAGATATGCCGGGAGCAGGGGCAGCTGGAGGTTTAGGAGCAGGTTTAATGGCATTTTTGGATGCAGAACTTAAACCGGGTATTGAGATTATGATTGAGATAGTAAAACTCGAACAAGCTATCAAAGATGCTGATCTGGTAATCACAGGTGAAGGGAAGATTGATAGTCAAACTATCTACGGAAAAGCTCCAATAGGAGTAGCTAAAATTGCTAAAAAATATAATATTCCGGTAATAGCGGTGGCAGCAATTGTTGGTGATGATGCCGATATTGTTCATAAATACGGAATTAATACTTTGATAAGCGTTACTGAAAAGCCAATGAGATTAGATGAGTCATTACCCAATAAGGTATTATTAATTAAAAATAGTATAAAACAATCGATGATGGCGATAAAGACAGGGAAAGAATTGAAAAACCATTTATAGAAATTATAAATTAATTTACTTGATTATAGAAATATTTATAATTTAAATTTCCTGCCCGATTATAAAAAAAGATAATTTAAATCTGTGACATTGTTAAAGAAAAAGCAAAAAATACTGACTTAATAACGGATGTGGAAGATTATTTTAATACAGATTAAGGATTATCAGAATAAAGGAGGTGTTGCTGAAGTATCTAAATAGGAAAATTCTAATAATTGAGTTACAAATTTAAAGGAGGTTTTTAAAGTGAATAAGTATTTCAAAATTTCTACTATACTTTTAGTAACTTTAATAGTGTTAATGTTTTTAGGAAGTTTTGGCAGCGCTGCTGAACAAAAAGAATTTACTTTAGTTATCAGAATGATGGATAGCCAGGATAAGTGGTTTAAAGAGAACATAGTTCCACAATTTGAAGAAAAGTATAATGTAAAATTAAAAGTGATATCTTTTGATACCATGTGGGATATTGAGAAAATGTTAAAGATGGAGAAAGATAGTGGTAAATTTACCATTGGTCTGGTAAAAACTCCATTGGAGATGACCAGAGTGCTTACTGCTCCTGGAAAAGATTTTTTACAACCTTATGACGATATTATGAAGGTAGATGAATTAATAAACCTCAAAAAGGAGTACGATTATCTTGCTATAAAAATGGGAACTATTGATGGTAAATTATATTATCTTCCTCGAAAACTCGAAACCAGGGTGATGATTTATCTAAAATCCAAAGTAGAAGAAGCAGTAGCAAATTGGAAAAATTTCGAAGCAGAAATTGTGGCTTCACTGAAAGAGGCTAATGGATATGGTCTGCCAGCAGGGTATACCTTGGAAGTTGATCCAAATGAATGGGATTATTATGATGTATTTGTAGTATCCTATTATTGGGCTAATACTCCTTATTTTGGTATTAAGATGCCCAGAATGGCTCATCGAGGGAAGAGATATGGAGGAACCGTACAAGGTTTAGTTGACAGATGCTATAACATGGATGCGTCTCAAGATGATATTCTTAAAATGAATACTGATCCTATATTGGATATGTTTGAATGGGAAGCAGTATACCGAAAATACAATTTGTATAATGAAGGAATGTGGGTTGACCCCTGGAGCGGTGGAGGCATCTGGAATGCTATGAAAGACGGAAAAGTATTCCTTGCTATGATGCATCAGATAGACTGTTTCTTCATCCATGGCGGCACACATCCTACTATGCAAGGTTATCTGGTAAATCCTGATGATTTGGGTGAAGCAGTGATGCCTTTGGGTATTTCAGTAGAGTTAGATGCTGATGGAAAACCTATTCGTACAGGTAGTAGAAAAGCATCAACAGGTGGTTGGTGGTGGTCTATTCCTAAGAATGCTCCATATCCCGAATTGTCGGTAGAATTGGCAAAATGGATCACTAATCATGAAAACCATCTTGCAGAATGTAAAACTTTTGGTATGATGCCAGTCCGGAAGGACATTCTTGATAATTTAGGTGAAGCTTTCCCCGAAGGATGGATGGGAGAAGTATTTGCAGTTTCTATTAGGCAGCTGAAGGAAAATGGAGAAAATACTGTTCCTTTAATTGCAGAATATAGCGATGTGGGTAAAAATTACTTAGCTGCTTGGTATGATATAATTGTTGATGAAAATTATGGAGAAGCTGGACAAGTTGACCGGGGTTACATTAAAAAAGTGCTTGATGAAAAGTATGTACCCGAACAAAAAGCTATATTAGGTGCAGGCTATCCTGAATAAAAAGTAATTAGATTATTCTCCCTCTATATTAGTTTAATATAGAGGGAGAATAATATGTTTTGTAAAGAATATATCCCTTAATAAATATGGAGAAAGATAATATTGTGTTGATAGAAAAAGAAGGGTTGATAAATAACTTAATAGTAAATATTCGGAAAAATAGTTTTGGCATATTGATTCTTACACCAGCCCTTTTATATCTATTAGCATTTTTAGTAATAATTTTATATCAGATTATAATACTTTCTCTTACTTATGTAGCACCAAATTTATCAGAAACTTTTCCAACAGTAAAGAATTTTTTAGATTTAGCTAACAGTAAAGAATTTATAGGTGCTTTTAAAAGAACCATAGTTTTTACTCTTGTAGGGACTCCTTTGGAACTCATTGCCGGTATGATTGCTGCAGGTCTTATCTTTCGTGAATTTAGAGGGAGAGGTATTATTAGAAGTCTTTTTACCTTACCCTTAGCTATCCCTGGGATAGTAACAGCAATAATTCTTTTTATTCTTTTTGATTACCCTTTTGGACATATTAATGACCTTTTATTAGGCAGGCATACTTTTTTCCCAAAGATCATTTCTACTCCTATTCCATGGAGGAGTTCTGCCGTGTTTTCTCTTGGAGTGGCTATGTTTGGTAAGGTATGGAGAGATATGCCTATATCTATGTTAATTATTCTTTCTGGTTTGCAATCTATTACTAAAGACCAATATGAAGCAGCAAAAACTATGGGAGCCGGAGCTTTGCAACAGTTTAAATATATTACCCTTCCTCTTCTTATACCAGCAATCTCTACAGTTTTAGTTTTACGTTCTATAGAAATGTGGAAGGAATTTATATTTCCTTTTATTTTAGCTGGTAGTTATCCTTTATTGGGTACACTAATTGACAGAGCTTACCATGAGTGGAATTCGGCTACTGAAGCTGCTACTATTGGATTAATATTATTATTTTGTATAATCATTTTTACCACTTTCTTATTTTATATTTTAAGTTGGTTAAGAAGACAATTAGTGAAAATATAAGGAATATTTAAATGTCAAAAACTCATAAAACATTAAAAAAAGACTCTAACAAGTGGATATGGTTAATAGGAATGGTAATTATGATAATTATTATTCTTTGCCCTATATATATGATGTTTAAGTATTCTATCAGTGATCGGACGAGTGTAGTAACCGGAGGTGCGGTAATTCCTCTATGGCCCTATCAACCAACAACAGAACAATTTAATGGGTTACTTGAAAACAAGGGCTTTATTAATGCATTTTTTACCAGTTTAGAGGTTGCCTTACTAACAGTATGTATTTCTTTAGTTTTAGGAGCTCCTGCAGCTTTTTCTTTGGCACGTTATAAAATTCCCGGAAAAGCATTAATAATGATTTTGTTAATTTCTGTTCGATTATTTCCTGATGTAGTATCCGTTATTCCAGTCACTGAAACTTTTATTAAATTGAAATTAACTAATTCTGTATTGGGAGTTTCTTTAGCTCACACTTTATTAGGTATTCCTTATGTAATCTATATTGCGATGGGAGTATTCGAAACTATTCCTAAAGATTTAGAAGAACAGGCCCAAATTTTAGGGGCAAGTAAATTATATGCTTTTCTTAAAATTATTATACCAATAGCTTTGCCTGGTTTAGCAGCGGCTGCGATTTATGTTTTTTTACTTTCGTGGAATGAATTTATATTTTCATATTTCTTATTGTTGTTTGGAGAAAGTACTACTCTTCCAGTTTTATTAAAGAAAATATTATCATGGAGTCCTCAGCATAATACTTTAGCTGCTATATCGGTGATGTTGTCTGTCCCGGTAATAATATTTACTTTTATTGTTCAAAAATATATGCAAGCAGGGGCAACTGCTGGTGCCGTTAAATAAAAATTTGCATAGGAAGGATCTTTTAATATGGCCGGTGTAATATTAAACAATGTAACAAAAAATTTTGGTAAATTTATCGCTGTTAAAGATATAAATTTAGATATTAAGGA
This sequence comes from Candidatus Atribacteria bacterium 4572_76, assembly GCA_002084865.1. GTDB lineage: Bacteria > Atribacterota > Phoenicimicrobiia > Phoenicimicrobiales > Phoenicimicrobiaceae > Sediminicultor. Next base: position 571 of record NBMG01000053.1, on the reverse strand, counting down.
TGGTAAGTTTATAACTTTGGTTGGACCTTCAGGATGTGGTAAGACCACTACTCTACGGATGATAGCAGGTTTGGAAGATATAACTTCTGGTGAGTTAAGAATTGGGGGAAAATTTTCAAATTATATTCAACCTAAAGATAGAGGAATTTCTATGGTTTTCCAGAGTTATGCTCTCTTCCCCCATATGACAGTTGCTGAAAATATTGCTTTTGGTTTAAAAATAAAGAAGGTCGCACGTGATACAATTCTAAAGAAAATTAATTGGGTATTAGATTTATTAGATTTAACCGGATTAGATGACAGAAGACCGAGAGAATTGAGTGGAGGACAAAGGCAGAGAGTAGCTTTGGGGAGGGCCCTTGTACTTGATCCTGAAGTTTTGCTTTTAGATGAACCTTTGAGTAATTTAGATGCTAAATTAAGATTAAAAATGAGGACAGAGTTGAAGAGAATTCATCGTAAAATTGGATCCACTATTGTCTATGTTACCCATGATCAAGTTGAAGCAATGACTTTAAGTGATGAAATTGCTGTGATGAATAAAGGCGTTTTAATGCAAGTAGGACCACCA
>NBMG01000052.1 GCA_002084865.1 Candidatus Atribacteria bacterium 4572_76 | reverse complement strand
CAAAAATTATAGAAATGCCCCACAACTATGGCAAACTTGAAATAGGAGCACCTGCCAACCTTACCCTATTTCATTATCAAACTGGTGATGATAGACTGCAAATTGTTCATACTCTGTGTAAAGGGAACGTTATCTTTTAAAAACAAATTAAAACCAGCCAGAGGACCGTCCCCCGGTAGGTTTTTACAGAATTATTTTTGAAAATATTTATCTATTGATAGATATAATTAGGATCTTTTATAGTTCCTCCTCTTTCCTGAGCACTTCTGGCAATACTATCATATTCTTTCTGGCTTAAAAATTTTGCCTCATAAGTAAAGCCCTTTCTGTCAAGCTGTCTATCAAATGAACGAAGGTGATTTTGAGAACGCCTTCTTTTTCGGTTTCATCTAAATTATTTTTATCAATAGTGACAATTGCTTCATCGATACCTCCGCTAAAACTTGTATCAGAAGTTTGAGCTAAAGTCCCCATGCTCCCTACAAGTAATATCGAAAGAGTGATTAAAAAAGTTTTTTAATTTTAGTCATTTTATTTTCCTCTATCTTTTAATACGCACATTGTAAATATTTTCTTTCATTAAGTAAAAAAGATTAAGTAGTATTTTTAGAGTAAATATATTATGGTTATTTCCTAAAAAGTTAAAAATGTTTCTAACGGATTATATCTCGTATTGCGTATCGTGTTAGAAGTAAGGTTGATTATTATTGTGTTGTAGGGGCACAATGAATTGCGCCCTCGCTATATTATTGTCTAATTTCTCCTGTGGGCACGATGCATCGTGTCCCTACATTAAAATTTTGCGTACTTTTTGGGTTACGATCATATTATAAAAAAATATATAATAAAAAGAGGATATTTTAAACTTCGTGTAGAACTTAACATATATAATTATGGTCAGCTTAAAATATTAATATTCCAGCCGGGGAAGTTCTTTGTAAAACATCACCCAAAAATATCATTTGAAACTTTTTGCCCTAAGAGTAGTAAATAAAATCAGAGGCTAAATATTAATATATGATTTCTGATATAACTCAAAAAAATAAATTCTAAGGAGAATAAAAAAATGAAAAAAGGATACAGCACAATATTTCTAATAATAGGCGTACTAATTATCTTTCTCGGTTTTGCTTTTTCGGCTATAGCGGCAGAATTTAGCGCTGATCTAAAGATAAAACAGCCGGATAAGGATTATGAATTTAAATATTATGTTCAAGGCAGTTTCTATCGCCTGGAGAAATTGACCGGTGAGGATCGTATTTTGCTTATCGCTGATCGCACACAGGATATTACCTGGATGTTAAATCCGGAAGATAAAATTTACATAGAGCTGAAAGGTACAGATGCTGCATTTTTTAACCCAATACGGGGTTGGGAAGCAGCAATGGAGGGTACCGAAAAAGAAAAGGTAGGTACTGAGACAGTGCTGAGATATTCTTGTGAAAAATATACCTATACCCCTACGGGAGGAACAGAGCCGGAGATGGAAGCATGGTATTTACCGGAATTAGATCATTTTATTCGGATAATAGCTCATTACGGAGGAGGATATGAGGACGGAATTTTTGAGATAATCAACATTCGAGAAGCACCTCAGGATAATTCCCTCTTTAAAGTTCCGGAAGATTATCAGAAAGAAAAATCTCCTGCAGAAAAAGCTCAGGAAAAAGAAGCCGCTCGGCCGGTGCTTAGCGGGATTGGAGAGAGTATAGCTCCAGCAGGAAGGCGCCTTAAAACAGGAGCTGCCTTGAAGGTGAAAGTGGACCCGGATAAATCTGTGCGAGTAGTCATTGAGAACCAGATAAAAGAAGAATCAATATTTAAAATTACTCCCTTCAGAGAAGGCTTGCCGATAGAGGATGAAATCGTTCATTATGGTTTAACAAGGCAAAGGGAAAGGAAAGAGGATTTTTTTGGGAGGCAGCTGAAATTGGATGAGATTTTAATAGAAGTAGAAGAAGGCTTGATAACTACTCTGGTTACCAAAGAATATTCTTCTTTTGATGAAGTAGAGCGGAAAGAGTATTTCCTAATGGAAGAAAGCGGACGGGGATTATTTACCCGGGAAAATCGTAAATTTGTGCTTACCTTAACCGGAGACAGTCAGGGGGCAGAAAGCTCTCCGGTGAAGGTTAAATTTTATAAAGGAGAATATAAGGATCTTTTAAATGAAGAGGATTTTAATTTGCCCAATGGACAGATAAAGAAATGGGAATTTAACCCCGGAGAAATTAAAACCTTTGAAGTTTCAGTTGGAGAAGCAGGAGGAGTGAAGCTATTATCAGAACAGTATCCGGTGGAGATTAGAGAGACCGTCAAAGAATTAACCGATGATGAAATAAAAACGTTACTAGAGGATTTGATAAGTCAGAAGAAATTAGATGAATTAAAAGCCTTACTTGATTCCGGAATAGATGTGAATATGATAATTTCCTCCTCTGATTCCCTATTGATGGCAGCTTGCAGCTATAGCAATAGCGAGATGGTAAAATTATTGTTAACTTATAATCCCGATATCAATTACCAGGATCAATACGGTAATAATGCTCTGAATCTCGCTATTGATAACAAGTGGCATTATAAAGAAATGATTCCACTTTTACTGGAAGCCGGGGCAGACCCTAATTCTAAAGCAGGTGCAGGCAGGACTGCACAGAAAAATTCTACTGTCTTAAGCAAAATGACCAGTCTGACTTTAAAGAATAAAAGTGAAGAAGAATATCAAATTGTAGAAATGTTTCTCTCTCACGGCGCAGATCCCAATATTGCCCACAAGACAGCAGGAAGTATTCCTTTAATGGCGGCCGCCTATAAAGGAGATATACGGTTAGTGAAATTATTTTTAGACTATGGAGTTGATCCTAACTTAAAAGATAATCAAGGTAGAACTGCCCTCGATATGGCAATAAAGAAACAGCAACAGGAAGTAATTGATTTATTGCAGTAAGAGATAACTGATAAGTATTGTAATTGTTCAATCAAATATTGACGTGCAGTTAATTTTTTACTAATTTTTGTTTTATATCAAAAAGGAGTGAATTGTAAAATCAAAAAAATCTTAGATTATTTACAAAGTCAAAAAGGTTTTGATTTTTCCGGTTATCGGCGCTCTACGCTGGAAAGGCGTATCAATAAAAGGATGTTGGCTACAGAAACTGGGAATATTAATGAATATTGCAAGTACCTTATGAATAATCAGGCGGAGGTAGATAAACTGATTGATGCGCTAACTATTAATGTGAGTCAATTTTTTAGAAATCCTCTGGTTTTTGAATATATTTCTGAAAAATTAATGCCCCGGATGATATTTGGAAAATTAAAAAAGAAAGAAAAATATTTACGAATTTGGTCAGCCGGTTGTGCCGCCGGGGAAGAACCATATTCTCTGGCTATTATTTTTAATGAATTTTTAGAAAAAGAAAATTTAGAATTGAATTTAAGAATTTTTGCCACTGATATTGATAAACAATCGTTGAAATCTGCTAAAGAGGGAGTGTATAATTTTGAAAGTATAAAAGAGGTAAAATATGGTTTATTGAGTAAATATTTTATCCAGGAAAATAGTTCATTTAAAATAGTTTCCAAAATAAAGAATATGGTAAATTTTTCTTTTTACGATTTATTAGAAAAGAATAGCCACGCTCCTCCGGAGAGTATCTTTGGAAATTTTGACCTGATTTTTTGCCGTAATGTTCTGATTTATTTTAATTTGGAATATCAAGATAAGATTTTTAAGAAACTTCATTATTCCCTTACTCCAAGCGGGTATTTAATTTTGGGGGAGGCGGAGATGGTTTCCAAAAGATACAAAAGATATTTTAGCGGTTTAAGTGAATATCTTAAAATCTTTCAAAAATTGTAAAATTGTGCTAGAAAACAAGGTTAACTATAATATAGTAGAATCAGTAATTATCATTAAAGTTATTAACTCAGGTAATTGACCTATTCTCCCAAAAGATTGTGAGGTTATTATGAAAATATTTAAATTCAAAACAACACAAAACCGTTTGCTATTCTGGTTTATTCTGTTAGCACTAATCCCTTTATTAATTGGTATTACCATAACCTATTATCTTCAAGTAGAAGAAGCAAAAGAAGTAGAAATTAATAAACTGACTGTGGTAAGAGACCTGAAAGTACAACAAATAAATTCTTGGCTGACAGAAAGAGAAAAAGATCTAAAAACCCTTGCTGAATCTCTTACCGTACAAAATTTTAAAGGCGTGCTTACTAAAGAAAAAATAATAGAGGAAAATAATGCCATTATTAACAATATACGGGACATTATAGATCCCTATGTGGAAAATTTCCCCGAGTATAATGAGATATTTGTAATTAATCCTGATTCTGGTATTGTTGAAATTTCCACTGATAAATCAAAAGAAGGAACGGATAAATCAGAAGATGATTACTATACGGGAGCACTGCAATCAAGAGATTTTTATATAAAAGACATATATTATAGTTCGTCTATGGGTAAGCCGGCTATGGCATTTTCTATCCCCATTTTTTGCCGTCAGCATTCCGGGGAACATATTATTGGTATTTTAGTTGCCAGGGTGGATCTTGATAAATCGTTTTTCCCCTTAGTGCAAAGTACTACAAGTATGGGGAAAACCGGAGAAACTTTAATTGTAAATAAAGATGTAATTGCTTTAAATGAATTGCGCTGGCATAAAGATGCTCCGTTGAAATTAAAAATTAAGGCGCAACCGGCTTTTATGGCAGCCGAAGGTTATACCGGGATTAATGAGACCACTGATTACCGAGGGGAAAAGGTGCTGGCAGCCTATACCTATATCCCTCAAACCGGTTGGGGATTTGTGGCTAAACGGGATTTAGAAGAGATATACGCACCGATTAGAAGAATGGTAAATAATTTCATTATTCTTTTACTAATAACTGCTGTAATCATTTATTTTACTTCACGGATTTTAGCTAAAAGCATTACCAAACCGTTAATCAGTATGGTTGAAGTTTCAAATAAAATTCAGTCCGGTGATTTTTCTGCCCGTAATGAAATTCACAATGATGATGAGATCGGCTATTTGGCAGATTCATTTAATAAAATGACTGATTCTATGGAATCAATAATTAGAACCGAACAAGGTGTAGCAGAAATTTCGAATATTATATTACCTCTTCT
>NBMG01000051.1 GCA_002084865.1 Candidatus Atribacteria bacterium 4572_76 | reverse complement strand
ACTATTTCTATACCTTTTTTCCATATATCTAAATCTCTAAAATTTTTAATTTTCTTGTCCATCTGTTTCCTTTACGAGATACGATTCACGAGATACGAGATACGAGTTAATTATAATCCTCTCTTAAATTATCATCATAAATCAGGGCTTGGCTGATTAAATCAACTGCTTCCTGAGTTTCATATTTAGGAACTAATATTTCTACATTTCCGTTTAATTCATCTTTTTCCACTTCTAATTGATTTAAGATAGTGGCAATTCCATTTTCTTTTAGTATTTTTTCTAAATTTCTGGCTAACAAAATATCCTTAGCGATATAAATAACTTTCCACATTATAGATACACCCTTTAATAGTGATTTTTATTATTTTTTAACATTTTTCTGTCCACACTTTTTCATTTCCTAAAATACCACGAATCTCTTTTATAAATTTATCATTAATGTTGACTGAATATTTTTTATCTATGGCATGTAATATAGTTTTATCATTATCCTTAAAATGTAGTATTACTTGACTTTTCCCGGGATAATCGTAAAATATTTCTTTTAACTTTCTTAAAAGGTTGGGTTCGTTTTTTTTCGTGTTAATCTCAAGATGAAGTTCTTCAGTAAGATTCTGATTTTTATTTTCCCTTTTAGGAGCGGGTCTTCTATTTTCTACATATTTTTCCAAAAGAGATATCTTCTCAGCAATGATTTTTGTCTTACCTTCCGCCACATCAATATGTCCTTCCGTTATGATAATCTCATCTTTTTTTATCATTTCTTTGCATTTTTCGTAAACCTTAGGAAACGCTATTATTTCTATCTTATCTTATTTGAGGTATTATCTTCGAAAAGATCAAAGATTGAAGTCTGCCCATTTCTCTTGGATTTTTGATACTCCTGCCCGTTTTTTAATGATACATCTAAAGCCGCCAATAATTGGGATCTTCTTGCACCGATAGAATCAAAGGCACCACACTTTATTAAACTTTCGATTACCCTCTTATTTACTACTCTTAAATCAACTCTCTGGCAAAAATCGAGCAAAGAAGTAAAATTAGAATTTCTTTTACGTTCTTCAATAATACTTTTTATGGCTTTTTCACCAACATTTTTCACGGCAGCTAACCCAAAACGAATAGCCTTTCCCCCTACTACAGTGAAATTTACTAAACTCTGATTTATATCGGGAGGTAGTATTTCAATATTCATATTCCGGCATTCTTTTATATACAAAGCTACTTTATCGTTGTTTCCCATAATACTAGTAAGTAAAGAAGCCATATATTCTATGGTATAATGAGTTTTTAAGTAGGCGGTCTGATATGATATAAAAGCGTAAGAAACGCTGTGAGATTTATTAAAACCGTATCCGGCAAAATAGGCAATCAAATCAAATATTTCAGCAGCTGTATTTTTTTTAATATTGTTTTTTTGGGCACCTTTTATAAAAAGTTCCCGTTGTTTTTCCATCACTCCTTTCTGTTTTTTCCCCATAGCTTTTCGCAGGATATCTGCCTGTCCCAGAGTAAACCCAGCCAATTCACTGGCAATTTTCATAACCTGTTCCTGATAGACGATTACCCCATAAGTTTCTTTTAATATGGGTTCTAATCGAGGATGCGCATATTTTATTTCTACAATTCCCCTCTTCCCATTGATAAAATCTTCGATCATACCACTCCCCAGGGGCCCTGGTCTATACAATGCCAGCAAGGCAGTAATATCTTCCATGCTTTCAGGTTTTAATCTTTTAACTAAATCTCTCATCCCTTCACTCTCTAATTGGAAAATACCGGCACATTTTCCTTTAGATAACATCTTGTATACTTTTTTATCATCCAAAGGAATCTTGTTTATGTCAACCTCTTCTTCCCGGGTATGTTTTATTATTTTCAAAGCATTGCTTATAACAGTCAAAGTGCGAAGTCCCAAAAAATCCATTTTCAATAATCCCAGTTCTTCCAATTCAGCCATAGCATACTGGGTACATATTTCTCCTTCAGCGGTTTTTTGTAGAGGGATGTAATCAGTCAGTGGCTTTCGAGAAAGAACTATGCCTGCAGCATGAGGCTGCCATAGTACCAAAAGTAATTATCTGAGCTACTTTATCATTACCATATTTTTTTGAAACATAGTCAATTACTTCTTCTCTTCGCTCATAACAAAAATCAATATCAAAATCTGGCATACTAATTCTTTCAGGGTTTAAAAATCTTTCAAACAGTAATCCGTAGGCGATAGGGTCAATATTGGTAATATTTAGACAATAGGCAACTAAGCTCCCTGCTGCAGAACCACGGCCGGGCCCTACCATGATTCCTTTTTCTTTGGCATATCTTACAAAATCCCACACAATTAAAAAATAAGGTTCGAATTCCATCTTTTTAATCACTGAAAGTTCGTACTCTAATCTTTCCTCTAATTGTTCTGTAATCTCAGAATATCTCTCATTAAGCCCTTTGTAACAAAGCTCTTTTAAATAAGTATTAATATTATGTTCAGCAGGAACCTTAAATTCTGGTAAGTGAGCATGCCTAAAATCTATTTCCAAATTACATTTTTCGGCAATACGAATAGTGTTTTCAAGCGCCTGAGGAACTTTTGAAAAATTTTCTTTCATCTCTTCGGGAGAATTAAAGTAAAAGGCATCGGTAGAAAATTTTAAGCGTTTAGGATCACTTAAATTAGTAGCTGTTTGGATACAAAGTAAAATTTCGTGGGCACGGGCATCTTCTTTATTGATATAATGGATGTCATTGGTCGCAACAAGGGGGATAGAAAGTTCCTGGCTTATTTCAATGAGATTTTCATTCACAATCTCCTGTTCGGGAATACCGTTTTTTTGTAATTCTAAATAAAAATTATCTTCTCCGAAAATATCTAAAAAATCAAGTGCTACTTCTTTCGCCTTCTTAATATTTTTCTGTAAAATGCATTGAGGGATTTCTCCTTTTAAGCAGGCCGAAAGAGCAATTAATCCATTACTATGTTCTCTCAATATTTCTTTATCAATTCTTGGTTTATAATAAAAACCTTCCAGATAAGATAAAGTAACTAACTTGATTAAGTTCTTATAGCCTTCATTGTTTTTAACCAGCAGTATTAAATGATGAGGAGTCTCTTTTCTCTGCGAGGATCTATCAAGCCTACTTTGGTGGGCAACATACATTTCACAACCTATTATAGGCTTTACTCCCTGCCGAATAGCTTCTTTGTAAAATTGTATCGCTCCATACATAACCCCATGATCGGTAATAGCCAGGGCGGGCATTTTATGCTTTTTAGCTTGAGCGACTAATTCTGATATTCGGCAGGCCCCATCTAATAGACTATATTCAGTATGTACATGTAGGTGAACAAAGTTTGCGTGCCACACGATAAAAACCCCCAGCTTTAATCAGTATCGAGTATCAAGTATCGAGTATCGAGTCAAGAACTAATGCTATATATAAAAACTGTTTATATTCTTTATTATGATATCTTCTAAATCCTTCAGCAATATTTGATGGTATGGAAATTGCTGAACGTCTCATTTGAGAAGTTAATCCATATAACTCTTCCTTTGGAAATTTTTTAGTCAATATATAAATATCTTTAACGACTTCTATTCCTTTTTGCCATATTCTTAAATCTTGAAAATTTTTTATTTTTTCAGCCACTTTTTTCTTTCTCTTTTCTTCTCTCTTTGCTCGATACTCGATACTATATACTCGATACTGTTTTTATTTAAAAAATACCTCTGCCAGTTCCCACCATTTTTTATCTACTACTTTAAGCTTGCTTACTGCTTTTTCTAAAGGTACTCCTATTACTTCACTCCCCTTAAGGGCAGCCATGTAGCCAAATTTTCCTTGAGCAACTAAATCTACGGCAGTAACTCCACACCTGAGACCTAAAATACGGTCAAAAAGTGTAGGAGAACCCCCTCTCTGAATATGACCTATAACTGCATGACGGGTTTCAATGCCAGTGTTCTTTTTAATTAAGTCAGCCAGGAAATTTCCCACTCCTCTATTACGTAATATCATATGCCCAAATTGGTCTAAGTTCTCCTTCTCGACATCTATGCCAGGAAGGGTTACTCCTTCCGATATTACAACAGAAGCATACTTATTTTTTTTGTAGACGTCCTGTAAATGTTGACACATCTTCTTGATATCTGCTTTTTCTTCAGGAATAAGAGTCCAATCTGCACCAGAAGCCATTCCGGTAAACAGAGCTACCCAGCCAGCATGTCTTCCCATTACTTCTAAAACCATTATTCTGCGATGCGAGCGTCCACTATCTTGAAGGCTTCGCATGGCTTCAATTGCCCAGGTGACCGAGCTATCGAATCCAAAAGTATAATCGGTCCCGTTAAGATCATTATCCATAGTCTTGGGAGCGCCGACTAATTTAACATTTTCTTCTTTAAATAATCTGTTGGCTACACCTAAAGTATCTTCTCCACCAATAGCAATTATAGCATCTAATTTAAACTTTTTTATGGAATTAAGAACTTGTTCAACGCCATTTTCTAGGTTATAAGGATTTGTTCTCGAGGTCCCTAAAATTGTTCCTCCTCTATCCACTATTTCTTTTACCTCGCTTAAAGATAAGGGGTTTATATTTCCCTTTACCAATCCCTTCCATCCTTCTTGAATGCCGTACACTTCATAATCATAATCCTGAGCCCGGTAAACTGCTCCTCTAATAGTGGGATTTAATCCGGAACAATCTCCTCCGCCGGTTAAAATACCTACTCTTTTAATCATATTCATCACGCCTTTCCGCTGCAACCAAAGACTCTCATTCTATCTCTGATAATCTCTTTAGCTGCTTCTTTTGCTGGTCCCAATATTTTACGGGGATCTATCTCTTCAGGATTTTTCTCTAATACCTCTCTCATTTTCTTGACAAAATAAAGACGAATTCTGGTGTCGATATTGATCTTACATATTCCTGCGGCAATACCCTTTCTTACTTCTTCATCATTAGCTCCTGAAGCACCGTGTAAAACCAAGGGAACGCCAGTCAATTCTCTAATTTTTTCAATTCGTGGAATATCTAACTTGGCAAAAGGAGTACGGCATCCATGGATGGTTCCTACAGCAGCTGCAAGAAAATCAATTTCTGTCAGCTCAACAAATTTTGCAGCTTCCTCCGGAACAGCCATGCTCTCTTTTACTCTTTCTAAAGCAACCCCTGGTTCATCACTATCTCCCATTTTACCTATCTGCCCTAATTCTGCCTCTACCGGAATATCGCAGGCATGGGCCATTTCTACTACTTTTTTAGTCATTTCTACATTTTCATCGAAGGGTAATTTTGAACCATCAAACATTAGAGAGGTAAATCCTGCTCTCAAACATTTTATATTTTGATAATAATCCGTTCCGTGGTCTAAATGTAGGGCAACAGGTGTGTTTACCTTCTCAGCCATAACTTTAACCATAGCTACAATACTTTCCAGTCCGGCATATTTTATAGCTCCCTGAGAAGCTTGTAAGATCACCGGCGCTTTTTCCTCTTCTGCAGTTTCTACTATAGCCTGAATAATCTCCATATTATTGGCATTGAATGCCCCAATAGCGTACCCCCCTTTTTGAGCTTTTTTTAACATTTCTTTAGTAGTTACAAAAGCCATCTTTTTCTCCTTTCGTTTTTTACACTATTTATTTTTTAGTAAAATATCCATAGAAATTCACTTCTTCTAATTTGATCGGATAGTTTCTAAATTTTATCTATTATAGCTTGTTTAATTTTTCATTTCAAGAAAATAAAATAATTAACCAATTAACCGATTCACCAATTGACCAATTAAGATAAAATAGCAAGGTGCAAGCAAAGAAATAAAATACAAAACGCAAAGAAAGGTGCAAGATGAGATAATTATTCAATTCCCCGATTGACCGATTCATCAATTAAAATTACAGATTGCAAGTTGCTATTCCGTAGGACAGGCGTATGCAATACGCCCCTACTTTTTTTATGATTTTGTAGGGGCACAATGAATTGTGCCCTTCCTGTTTTATTATCTTTTGTTTACCATGGGCACGACGCATCGAGCAAATTACTTATCACACATCACTCATTACTATTCACTATTCACTAATTAATTGGCCAATCGGAGAATTGGCAAATTGGTGAATTAATAAATTTGAGAATAGTTCCGATTAATGGTATAGTTTTAATACCAAATATTAATCAAAGGAGGAAATTATCATGCCAGATTATTATGATGAAGAAAAAGAGAAGATTATTAATCTTGCTGAAAAAATACCAAAATTAAAATTTTCTAAAAAAATATTCGGTTTTGTTTTAGTATTAGTAATTGCTCTCTATCTTGCCAGTGGAATTTTCGTAGTTGCCCCTGATGAACAGGGGGTAGTTAGAAGATTCGGGAAATTTATACGCATAGAAAGTCCGGGGCTTAATTATCATCTACCCTATCCTATAGAAACAGTAGTTACTCCTGCTGTTACTCAGGTAAAAAGATTGGAAATAGGATTTCGTACTATTAGTTTTGAGCCACCTGCTCGTTACCGGGAAATCCCAGTAGAAGCACTAATGTTAACGGGAGACGAGAATATTGTCAGTGCAGAAGCAATTGTACAATTCAAAATAAAAGATCCGGTTAGCTATCTTTTTAATATTATTTTACCTGAACAGACAGTTAGAAGTGCTGCTGAGGCTACTTTGAGACAAGTAATCGGAGAAAGAAAGATAGATGAAGCCCTCACTGTGGGGAAATATGAAATTCAGGAGGAAACAAAGAGATTACTTCAAAAACTTTTAGATTCCTATAAAGCAGGAATCTTAATAGTGGCGGTTCAATTGCAAGATGTTAATCCTCCCAAGGAAGTACAAGATGCCTTTAAAGATGTAGCCAGTGCCAAAGAAGATAAGAGCAGATATATAAATCAAGCACAGGGATATAAAAATGATTTAATTCCAAAAGCTCGGGGAGAAGCAGTAAAAATGACTAAAGAAGCTGAGGGCTATAAGATTGAGAGAATAAAAAAAGCGGAGGGTGATGTTGCAAAATTTAACAGTATTTTAACCGAATATAAAAAAGGTGAATCTATAACTCAAGCTCGCCTCTATCTGGAAACTATGGAAGAAATTTTACCGAACATGAATAAAATAATAGTCGATTTAAAAGAAAATCAATCTTTGGTAAATTTATTACCCTTAGGTGATCCAAGCATCCTAACTTCTCCTTCTAAGGAGGTGAACAAGTAATGAAAAAAGGAACCCTATTAATAATACTTATTGTAGCTATCTTGGTCTTGGCTAATTTAAGTTTATTTATTGTTGATGAAACCAAACAAGCGATTGTTTTACAATTTGGTAAACCGATAAGAGCAATTAAAGATGCTGGCCTAAACTGGAAACTGCCCTTCATTCAAAATGTAGTATTTTTTGAAGACCGCTTGTTGGTTTACGACGCTGCCCCGACCGAAGTCATTACTAAAGACAAAAAGACTCTAATTGTGGACAATTATGCGCGTTGGAAAATCATTGATCCTTTAAAATTCTTACAAACTGTTAGAGATTTAAATGGTGCCCAGGCAAGGTTGGATGATATTGTTTATTCTGAATTAAGGGTTGATTTAGGCTTGTTTAACATGAGCGAAATAGTCTCGGAAAAAAGAGAAGGTATTATGAAAAGAGTCACCGAAATAAGTAATGAAAAAGCCAATACCTACGGAATAGAAATTGTAGATGTAAGGATTAAACGGGTAGATTTGCCTCCGGAAAATGAAAAATTCATTTTTGATAGAATGAGAGCTGAAAGGGAACGTATAGCCAAGCAATACAGGGCAGAAGGACAGGAAGAATCAGCTAAAATTATTGCAGAAACCGAAAGAGAGAAAACAGTTATTTTGGCGGAAGCCTATAAGACTGCTCAAACTTTAAAAGGTGAAGGAGATGCAAAGGCTGTCAGAATCTATGCTGAGAGTTTCAATCAAGATCCTGAGTTTTACAAATTTTACAGAACTTTAGAGGCTTATAGAAAAACCTTTAAAGATAAAACTACTGTCTTGCTTTCTACTGATTCTGAATTTTTAAAATACTTAAGCAAACCATGAACTAGCGTAGAGCGTAGAGCGTATAGCGTTTAGTAAAACAAGCGGATAGCGGATAGTAAGAAAAGAAAAAGTCAGGAGTCAGGAGACAGAAATGTCATTGCGAGCGAGTATAGTGAGTGTGACAATCTCAGAAAACGGCGTAGAGCATATAGTAGCGGATAGAGCGCAGTAACAAGTAATATGTAATGAGAGTAATATGTAGGGCGTATTGCATACGCCCAAAAAAATTACCAAAACAATACGGGGCGGATAAATCCGCCCCCCACAATAGAAACTAAAGAATAGATAGTTTTTATTCCCTAAACCAAACTTTTATATTGCTTGCAAATAGTCGAAATACAAAGAATGAGACATATATTACAAACGAAAAAATTTTAAATTTTGAATTATGGTTTTGCGCTTTTCGCTTTAAGTTTTTAGCTTAGAATTAGAATATCATCAATATTCTAATTCAGGATCTATTTGATTCTCTGGTTCTTCCCCATAATAAATCTTCGCTATATTATCGAAAACAGACTTTATATTTTCTTCTAATGCTCTATCGGT
>NBMG01000050.1 GCA_002084865.1 Candidatus Atribacteria bacterium 4572_76 | reverse complement strand
TTACAAATCCTTTAGCAGCTAATTCTCTTAACGCCTCTCTTATTGGAGTTTTACTTACCCCATCTATTCAGCAATTTTATTTTCCAATAATTTAGTCCCTGGTTTCAATACACCTTAAATAATTTCTGCCATTAATACTTGATAAATTTTTTGGTTTAATAATTCATATCCTTCTATCTTTAAATTATTTTCCATTTTTTTATTTTCCCCTGTATTTGTGTTTTCTCCCTTAAGATGTAAATTCAAATATAAAATTTATTATCTGTACTAATTTAGATTAGTGATTTACCATCTAGCGTAATAAAAATATCAGCATGTTGTCTTTCCCATAGAATACAGTTGATAAAACAAATTCTATATAGGAAGGAAAATGGGGTACATTATCAAGAGATGCATTGTAAATTTTAAGAATATTATAACGTGATATACCCAAAAATACAAAAATACAAATTACCTCACTAAAAAGATAACTAAAAAATATTGATGCCTCATGAAATAACACAAAATGAATTCTTAACATTTGGAATTAGTAGAAACTTTTAAGTTAATTGAAGCAAGCCATGTTTCCAGGAGAAAAAAGGGGGGATTGAAAATTTTCACCATTATTTTTATACTTCTCTAAGTTTAAAGTCTGAAATAAATGTGCCAACTTTTTCATTTCTATAATTTTTCACCCATGAAGAACAATACTTTTCTAATTGGTTTAACTTTTCTTTTGATAAAATTTTTAATTGGGATAGGACCCGAATTACTACCATGGGAAGAAATTTCATATTTCCGCTTTCCATTTTTATAGTAATTCCTATTCCTTTGTTATTATTCTTATTGCGAACTCCAATACAAAAAACCCCATCCGCCCCAGATTTAGCTAGCAATTTACCTTCCGAAATCTGCATTAAATCTGTGTCAAATCTACTAGTTCCTCCCACTATTTTAGGATTCCTTATCATGGATATAACTATTCTCTTTGCTGCTTGTTGATATTCTGGAAATAAATTTTTCCAATTAAGCATACGTGCATAAGCACAAGACATATTCTTGATTGGTAATCCATACACTGGTACTCCACAACCATCTACTCCTAAATATATATTTTCTTTAGGATATTCAGTTAGCTTAGTAATAACATTTAAAATCATTTGCTGCACAGGATGTTCTAATTTATAGTAATCATTAACTGACCATCCATAATATTTACATAAAATTAATTGAGCAACATGTTTTCCCGAACAAGGGTTGTAAATAGGTTTAGCATTAGTTTTATCCTGAATAAGAGAATTATTAGTAGTTTTACGAAAAGCAGGGTAAGCTCCACACAATAAATTTCTTTCGCTCAAATTAATTTTATTAAGAATACTATAAATTAATTTTATATGTTCATCTTCACCGTTATGAGATGATGTTAGAATTGCTATCTCTTTTTCCGTTAATTTATATTTATCTGCTGCTCCGGAATAAATAACTGGCAAAGCTTGAATTGGCTTAGCTGCTGAACGCCAGTAGGTAATTTTTTCGCTATCTCCAACTGAAAAAGTAATTTTTCCTCTTGTATTGACTATTGCAATATCTCCTCGGTATACATTTTCAATTAAATTTCCCCGATATATTTTTATTAAAACTTCTGACATATTTCTCAACTACCTTTTATTTGTAAAATATACTTTCCTATCCTTAATTTAAATGAGTACAATATATACTAATTTCGAGTAATGTTTACAATTAACTTAATAAAAATAAACTTTTTGTATTAATTGTGTTAATTTTCTTATTTTTTTAATTTATATTCATATACAGGTTTTCCCTCGCTTAGCATTTTGTAAACATTTTTGGCAGTTTTAATTTGAAGTTCATATACTGCATCTTCCGAATACCAGCTAGTATGTGGGGTTATAATAACATTATTTAATTTCACTAAAGGTGACTTTGGATAATCAATTTCATCTTTATACTCTAAAACATCCAATCCTGCTCCAGCAATTTTACCAGATTTTATTCCGTTAAAAAATGCTATTTCGTCAATTAAACCTCCTCTGGAAGTATTAATAATAAACACACCGTCTTTCATTTTTTTAATTGAATCTTTGTTTATTAAATGATATGTTTCTTTATTTAGGGGTGTATGTATTGAAATTACATCAGAATTATTTAATAATTCGTCAAATGTCACGAACTTTACCCAATTATATTTTTCTTTATTACTAAAATAAGGATCATGTGTAATAATATTTAAAGTAAAACCACGTAATTTTTCTGCCACTCTTCTAGCGATATTTCCAAATGATAATAACCCGATAGTTAATTTGGATAATCTTCTTATAGGTTTTATTTTTTCATAATTCCATTGGATGTTATTTTTTACTATGTTGTTTAATTGAACTATTTTTCTCTGACATCCCAGTATAAAAGCTATGGCATTATCTGAAACTTCTTCCACACAATAATCAGGAACATTGGAAAGAATTATTCCTGCTTCGCTTGCCGCCTTCGAGTCTATATTGTCTATTCCCACACCATACCTGGCAATTATTTTACAATTCTTTAATTGAGAAATAATATTTTTCCCAATAATTGCATGATTAACAATTAATGCATCAGCATCTAAAGCTTTTGTTTTTTTTAGATAAGTTAATATTTTTTCTTCATTTCCAATCTCTCCAGAAATAAAATCATTGCAATCAATAATTTCAACATTTTCTAATTCATTTAAGATTTTAATTTCTTTATTAATGTTCTCAAAATAGTAATCTGTGAAAACTATTTTATATTTTTTACAAGTATTATTGTTCTTCATAGTACAATTTTCTCCATTCTTTTGTTTAATGTCTTGGAATAATCAATTTAACACGAGTAAAAAAAAGAGCGAGTTCTTTTAAAACCTATTAATAATCAAAATCATTATGAATCTTCTCTAAATTCCTAAAACTTTACCTTTTCGATACTATATTTAAAAGAATTAAAAATTATTTTTATCATTTTTTTCATATTATCAGGATTACCAGTGGTGTAGTAATTTTCTTTTTTGTCTTTATCAATCTTTAATAATTTCTTTTCTTCTAATATTTTCTTCAAATCTAATACTGCATTATAAGCAGGATTTACCAGCTTTACTTCGGGACCCATAATATCTGAGATTACTTTTTGTAAAAATGGATAATGCGTGCAACCTAAAATCAATGTATCTACTTTAGCATTTTTAATAGGTTTTAAATATTCTTTTGCTACTTGATATGTTTCTGTTGTTTCAAATTTACCTAATTCTACTAAAGGAGTAAATTTAGGACAAGGATTCGCAAAAATTTCTACTTCAGGATTAATTCTTTTAATTTCCTTATGATATGCCTTACTATTTACGGTAAATTCAGTAGCTACAAGGCCTATCTTCCCATTAATAGTAGTTGCCACAGCTGCCTTTGCTCCAGGTTCAATAACTCCAATAATTGGAATATCAAAAAATTCTTTAGCTTTTATTAGTCCTGCTGCAGTTGCCGTATTGCAGGCAATAATACACGCTTTAATCCCTTTTTCCAAAAGAAAGTTAATTATTTGAACTACAAAACCCTCAATTTCTTCCTGTTCTTTTGGACCATAAGGTTGACGAGCATGATCTGCAAAATATTCAATATTTTCTTTCGGAAGTAATCTTTTTAATTCTTTTACTACTGAAAAACCACCTATACCAGAATCTAAAACACCGATGGCTAATTGTTTCATGATTTACTCCCCTTTATTTGTAACTTTTTATTCCCTCATATGTTCTCTCTTGCCAATAAATTAATAAGCATTCAAGGTGATAATTCGTTTTTCCTTTTTTATCTCACTCTTTGATTATTATTAATTTTATTCCATACCATTTGTTTGTGCAGACTAAAAATCAACCCTTAAAGACAGGTAAAGTAGAACCTCCGTAAGGCATTACTAAAACTTTTACTTTTTCCCCTTGTGCCTTAATGGCTTCGGAAAAAGCTTCTTCTAAAGAATTAAAACTTTTAATAAATAAATTTTTCTTAATCTCCTCTGCTAAATTGGAAACCAGGTAAATTTCACTTTCGAGATGAATACTTGCAACTCGAGATGCTTTATGACGTCCTAAAATAAAATTCTTTTTCAATTCTTCTATTAATTCCTGTGGAGACAATTCTCCATTTAAGGCTTGGGCAAATTTACCTTCACCTAATCCATCTTTGCATTCTCCGACAACGATAATAATTCCGCCTTTTTTTACAGCTAAACTTGCATTTTCCATGGCTTTATGGGTTTGGTATAAATCGATATCTTTAGGATAACCTCCGGGGGAAGTAATAATTATATCTGCCAAACTATCTATTTTTACGCTAAATATATCGTTTATATATTTGGCCCCTTCTCTATGAGCTTTAGTGACATCTCCAGCTACTACTTTTACTATTTTTTTATGGCTATTCAAAACAGCATTAACCATGAAATTAATACCTACCATTTCCCCGATCTCTTCCATCTCTTCTCTAACCGGATTACCTTTGATAATGCCTGCCTTTGCTCCAGGTTCAAGAAAATGCTTATGATTATTGGCAGTAGTGTCCCTACTACAAATTCCCGGAGCAACTGCTTTTGCTCCACCGCTAAAACCAGCAAAATAATGAAACTCCAAATTTCCCGTAGCAATAATAAAATCAGATTTTAGAGCTTCCTTAAAAACAGAAACCTTATTACCTCTTTTAGTGGTACCAATTTTCACACAATTATCTATATCATGGTCTATGCATTTTATCTGATTGTAAACCTCTTCTCCCACGAGTCTCTTTTTTTCTTCTTCGGTCTGTTTTCGATGTACCCCTAAACCAAAGATAATCGTAATTTGATCATTGCTTAAGCCAGCTTCATTCAGTTCATTGAGAATGGGTGGTAATAAAATATAAGAAGGACATGGTCGACTAACATCACTAACTAAAATGATGATTTTATCTTGAGATGAGACTAATTCTTTTAATTTTTTGCTACCGATGGGATTAGCCAGGGCTCTTCTAACTTCAGCTATCGGGTCTACTACTTCTTTAACTTCTTTAGGTTTTAAAGTTTCCATATAGTTTTCATCCGGTATATTTAGAGTCATTGAGGTATGCCCATAATTGAGTGATACTTTCATGTTCAAACCGGCTTCCAGTAATACTTTTCTTTTATATTTAACGCCCCCTTCTCCTCCCGGAGAAATAATAGCACCAGCATGACCCATTACTTTTCCCTCGGGGGCGGCTTCGCCGGCAATAAAGGTGACAACTGATTTAGTAATTTAAGGAATGAAATACATTGCTCTTTAATTAATTCAGAGTCGGAAATAGATGAGCCAACTTTTCCATTTCTATAATTTTTCACCCATGAAGGATAATACTTTTCTAATTGGTTTAACTTTTCTTTTGATAAAATTTTCAATCCTATCAGTGCCGCCTACTATCTCAGGATATTTTACCGTAAACAAAAACATTCTCTTTGCAGCTCGTTGATATTCTGAAAATAATAATTCACAATTAACTATCTGTGTATAAGTATAAAACATGTTCTTAATTGGTAATCTAAACACTGGTACCCCACAATCATAACTTTTTAAAAAACCATTAAGTATGTTCTAAAATATCGACCATTTTAATTAATTTAGACCAGATGAGGTGTCTGTCTTTTAATTAGTTAGATTAGGAATCTAAAGATAAACAATAATTGTATATTTTAAATTCCTAATCTAACAGTTTTGAGTTAAAAAATTAGCAAGAATTAAAAATTAATTAAGGTTATTTTTAATTATACTATGCCAACTCAACTTTTTTCGATATTCTTATCTTCTGCGATATGAGTACTCCTATTAATAAAATAATGCCTACTCCATCAGTTAGTAACTCCGGTCTTAAAAGGGCAAGTGCACTAATAATTAATACAACTCTTTCGTATATTTTAACATGGTCAAGAAGATATCCACCGGCAGCTGCGCCTAAAGCTAATACGCCGGCCAGTGAAGTAACAATCAATACCAGAGTATGGCCTATACTACTATTTATAAATAACAATCCGGGATCAAGGGCAAAAAGATAAGGAATCATAAATCCCGCTATCGCTAATCTTACGGCAATAAATCCGGTCTTCATGGAATTACCGCCGGATATTCCTGCCCCGGCATAAGCAGCTACTGCCACCGGCGGGGTAAGATCAGCGATTACTCCAAAGTAAAGGATAAATAGATGGGCAGCTAAAGGCTGTACCCCCAAATCGACCAGAGCAGGGGCAGCCATAATCGATAAAATTATATATTTAGCAGTGGTGGGGAGTCCCATCCCTAACAAAATGGAGGCAATCATAGTGAAGAATAGAGTTAGTATAAGATTACCGCCACCCAACATTACCAGTCCGTTGGCAATCTTTAATCCTAAGCCGGTAAGAGTCACTGCTCCCACTACCATCCCGGCACAGGCACAAGCCGCTGCTACCCCTAAGGCACTCTTTGCTCCATCTTCAAAGGCTTCACCTAATTTCTTTAAATTTAGGCGGGTCTCAGATTTTACCATACTTATAGCCAGGCTCATAACAATTGCCCAAAAAGCGGAAAATATAGGAGTGTATCCTTTTACCAATAGATATACTAAACCAAGTATAGGGATAATTAAATGCCCTTTTGCCTTCACTACTTTGCCTAATTTGGGAAGTCTTTCTTTAGGTAAACCTTTTAATCCGTATTTACAAGCCTCCAGATGGACCATTGTCATAACGGCAATATAATATATGACAGCAGGAATAGCTGCTGCCGCAGCTATTCTAATATAGGGAATCCCTAAAAATTCAGCCATTACAAAGGCAGCTGCTCCCATTACCGGAGGTAATATCTGTCCGCCGGTAGAGGCAGCAGCCTCTACTGCTCCGGCAAAATCTTTTCGGTAACCTATACTTTTCATTAAAGGAATGGTAAAACTACCGGTAGTTACAGTATTCGCCACTGAGCTTCCATTTATAGAGCCCATAAATCCACTGGCAATAACCGCAACCTTAGCCGGTCCACCTATAGTATGCCCGGCAATCGCCATAGCCACATCGATAAAAAATTTACCCATTCCGGTTTTATTTAAAACTGCGCCGAACAGAATAAAAAGAAAAACGAAAGAAGCTGATACCCCTAAAGGAATGCCGAATATCCCTTCAGTTCCTGAGTATAAATGCTCTATTATTCTTTCCAATGAGTATCCTCGATGAGCGAAGAATCCCGGCATTATCTGCCCGAAATAAGAATATAATAAAAATACAGTTACTACTATGGGAAGAGCGGAACCAACAATTCTCCGGGTTG
>NBMG01000049.1 GCA_002084865.1 Candidatus Atribacteria bacterium 4572_76 | reverse complement strand
AGAGTGGAACGTTGTAATTCTATTACATCTTGAACGGAAACTTTCTGTTCTGGTTTAATGGAGAAAGGATAGGTCTGGGTTTCTTTATAAGGATCCCATTCCATGGAAGGAGCTGCCCAGCTATAAACCAGATGTAAACGTATACGCACCCACTCTGACGAAAGTGACCAACCACCAAGTGCTGGGGTATAAGCTTCTTGCCAGATAAAAGGTTTTCCGCTGGCTGGATCATACCAACCACGATCAATAGCTTCCTGCATATAGTTTTCTGAAGCCATAAAGTAATCAGGTTGACTCAGATCAATTTCTCTGATTCTGCTAATATTAGGTACACAGACTATCTCATCATCCGGGACTCTTTGTGCTGCCCAAACGGCTCCAGGTTTTCCACTATCGGGCTCCCAACCTATGCCTACCGGGAAAATCTCAAAAACCCAGCCTTCATTCGGATCAGTTACCGTCAGACATTCTCCTTGTTCAATACAAGAACCGAGAAAACCGTATTTTTCCGCCAATTCTCCCATGACTTTTATAGCATCCCTGGCTGTTTTTGTTCTTTGCAGAGCAAATGCTTCTAACTGTTCGATAGTCATGATGGCATTTTCACCAAGGAAAGTCAGTAACTCTTCTTTTGCCCCGATAGTTGTTTCTCCGATTAATACCTGGTGTTCATTGCCATGAGAATAGGCATCATGGAAATAGGTATAGGTTTGCTCTACCTGAGGTATCTCACCAATCTTTTTAGGTTGGTTTAACTCTTCTCTAACCAAACCCCAGTAAACATCAACCATGGTTCCTTTTGGAAATTTCTGTCCGGGAACCACACGAATATTCAAATCTGAATCATACCAACCATCCACTGTATGAGAAGTAATCACCGACCCGTCCACTGTTGCACCTTTTCCCACCATTACATCCATGCAAGCATATACGCCTATTCCAAGTATCATCGATATCATTAATACAACACACATTGCAATCAGCAATTTTTTAAGTTTCATTTTTTATATCTCCTTTATATGAATTTTTAGAGATTCGATAAAATAAAAATTAAATAAATTTTATCACCTCCTTTGTCTTTATTGCTTTCTCTCTTCCCAATATTCTCTTCTCCTTAACAATCTCATAAATTCGTTCATTCATAGACTACTCGATCAGTAGGAGCTTCATCGGGATCGTAGAAATAGTGCCCTACTCCATTTTCAATCACTTCCGCATAACGAGGTACCTTACTTATGGCTACTACTTTATCAGGATACATCTCCGAATATGTTTGGACACTTTGCAAGATGGTAGAACAGTGTCTACCGACTCTTACATCAATAGGCCATCCCTCCTCATCTATCTTCTCGTATAAAAGCCCATACTCGCCAGCTTTCATAACAAAAGGATCTTTTCCGGTTAAGAGTAAATGCTCATCAGTAATCCCCCGTACTCTATCTAAGAAAGGCTCCGGTGCTTCAAATAATAATGAAAGAGCATCAGAATAATCTCCCACTTCCCGATGAGAAAGACCATGTAGTGAGGGAGGAGAGAACTCCATCCCAATAGGTCTTTTAAATTCAAAAGCAGTTAATATCATTGAGACCATGGCAGCTATCTCCTGGGCGTTCTGATTGGCTACAATGGTACTAATGACCGGGTATTCTAGCTCAGCTTCGTGTAAATCGATGAAAAGACCTACCTTTTCTTCTTTGATAAGTTCTATAAATGCATAGCAAGTTCGTTCAACTAAAGCACCATCTGCTTTTCCGGGCCAGGTACGGTTCAAGTTTCTGATATCCATATAAGCTAACAGCTGTCTGCTGGGATAGTTTACATAAACCTCGGGGTCAGGCCAGGAATCAAGGGGGTTGGCCCAGCGGTCACCCATTCTAAATTTTTTTACTCCCCAATCAGTGGAAATATGATAGAATTGTGGGTAGGCATCACCAGGTCGACTTACAGTTGAAGCACTCCTATTAGCCCAAATAACTACAATCAATCTTCCTTTTTCCAACTGAGCATTTTCCACTAAGACCTGGGCGGCTAAATTTGCACCGGGCTCTTCAGGATGAGTTCCCCCGAGGACCATCACCGTCCCTCCGGGATTACCGCTATCCAAGATGTAGATATTACAATCATTAGCGGTTCCTTCTAAGGGAGAAAAGTAGTCACTCAACTTTTTCACTTCCGTAACTCCGGGACTTAAGACAATAGCCCCCTTAAAATAACGATGTTCATAAAAAGCTCTTCCTGCCATTATCATTAATATTAAGGCAATACAAAAAGAAATAATTTTAACGGTTTTTATATATTTTTCAGACATATCTTACCTCCTCTGCTATTTATTTACTTGATGTGAAACACCCTTAAAGTAAAAGGAATCAGAATAATGCAATAAAGGATGGCTTCCTGCACATCCTTTGTTTTAATAATACTCCAGATTAGCACAAAGACTACAAAAACACTGATTATATGATAAATAATCATGATCACTAAATTAATTGTTGTCATTTTATCCTCTCCTTTTCAAGTTTAAATATTTTTCCCACCTATCAAAACGCTTCATTAACCTACCAGAAAGCTCAACTGCTTACTGAAGATAATAAAAAGGGTGCAAACAAATAATATAATTAGCATCGGTATCAGGCAGGTCTTTACAAATTCCCCGTAATAGCTTCCTTTATATTTAAGTTCAATAACTGTTGCTCTTCCCACAACTGCAGTCGGTGGCAGGCAATCTCCTAAGGGCCACATAACCGCCATTGCCGATAAGGCAATAACAGGATTTAATCCCTTCATATTAAAGAGCAAGATCAGGGGAACCCCAAGCAATGGCGCGGCAGCATACTGTACCAATCCTTCAGACCAGGGCAGAATCAGCCAGAGAGCGGCAAACAATACCGTCAGTGGTAAAGTTACTACTCCTAGGGAAATAAGTCCTCTAGCTCCACTTAAGGCCATAATTTGAATGAGAACTCCCACCACAATCATAATCCCCACCAAAGGAATAAGCTGACGTATGGTAGTACTTGCAATTTCCAGGAGGGGAAGTTTTTTCGGACTGATTAAGAATACTGCAAAGGCTGAAATGAGAAACATTAAAGGCAATCCCAGGATGGGCATCTGAAAAGGCCAAATCCTGCCTGCCAAAACTAAAGCAAAAAAGACTAAAAACGGTATAATCACTCTCAGAAAGTTCATTTTTTCAGGGGGTGTGGGTAATTCTTTAAGGGCTTTTTCCAAATCAACCGCTTTTCCCTTCCAGCCTAAAATGAACATAGAAAGAAGTGCCCCACTAACGGTGATAATTAGCAAAGGCTGCATAAATCCCACATAAGGCATATTTGACCCGGCAGCAGCCATCATGGCCCAGAGATTAATGGGTGGCGCAGCAGCACTCATGGCAGCACAAAGAAATATTATGGCGGCAGTTCTGGTCTCCGATATGCCCATATAGGTCAGCACATTTCCTACCATGGTCCCCATGATTAATACAGTTACAGCGCCTGAGCCTGTTAATGCCCCGGGAATCAAGAGAACCAAAGTCAGCAGTAAAAGACAAACAAAGCGCTGTCTATGAAAAGTTGTTATTATTCCTCTAATAATATAGGTTACACCACCTGCTTCCTTAAGAAGATTCATAAAAAATGTTGCGGTAATAAAGATGAGGCAAACATCGTAATAAGTAAAAGCTCCATCTACAATATGGCGAACAGGGATGCCTGCCCCATGAGCTAGGGCGCCGGCAATTGCTGCTACAAACATGGACAACTCAATAGTTAACTTTAGCAATTTGGCTACTGCAAAAGTCACCGCCATTACAACTAAAATCATCCCAGCATGTATAAACATTTTATCCTCCTTCGTATAATTGTTTAAAGAATTTCATAAAAACTATTTAGCCAGCACTTATATTGGGAGGTAGAATCCTATTCCTCCATACTAAATAACTTTTTAAAGACATCAGCAAGATCCAAGGTTTCTTTAAAGGTAATGATGGGAATACCCTGTTCTTCGGCAGCTTTGGTGAAATATCCATCTTCGTTACTATCTTCTCTTATCAGGAGAAGTTTTGATTCAGGAATAACAGTTGCGATAGAAGCAGCATCTGTTGCATCAACTCTTCTAGCCATCCCCTCTATATGTGCACCAATGATCAAGATGCCTTCCTTTTTGGCCTCCTCGATAATCGCTTCTATTCTTGCTACTTCATAATCTATATCGACTCCAGCTGCTCCCATCCCCTTCATACTAGTACCTGTAGTAATGATTAAAGTCTTATAAGGATTACTTTCGTCTGCTTTGGCTTTCAGGTCTTCCGCGGTTAGAAGGTCTTTCCGGTCACAGGGAAGTTTGATCTGTTTGGATAAGACCCAAATCATAAGCGCTCCGGGACTTTGTCCGCAAGTAGTAACTATTAAAGGCAGTTCAACCTTAGGAATAGAAGGCTGTTCAGTAGCAAAGCTTATCTGAGATAAACCTAAGAGACAAATAATAATTAAACTTAGAAGCAAACCAAAAATTCTTAATTTTTTCGTTTTCAACATTTTAGTATCCTCCTTTTTTAATTTCTAACATTTGTGATAGTCAATTTTTTACTTTAAAACTCCCCGACATAGAATTTAGTTGTTAAAAGCCTTCTTTTAATTTATAAATTATCTGCTTTTGTCTCTCCTCTAATGATTTATTCGACCTCTCGCCTCCTCCCTCTTTGAATTTATTTTTAGTTTTTCCATCCTGTATGAATATTCACTAAGCTCCAAATTGTAATTTTTTTATTATAAAAGTAAAAAGCTCTGGCCAAACCTTGCGCTAGGCTTTTATAAAAACTTGCAATTTCTAAAAAAACACATAAAATATAAAATTACAAGCCCACCAATTGTGTTAGATGGTACTAGGCAATTGGCATAATGTTTGGAACACCCTTTGGCCTAACGATTAAGAGGTTATTTTATTTTTTGGGTAAATAAAAAAGGACAGAATAAGAAAATAATTTTATTACTTCTTTACTCTGTCCTTTTTACCTGAAAGATTCTTCCCATAAAAATAGAAAGTATTTCTTTTGGTAAATTCTGTATAGATCTCCTAACGATTAGGAATTGCCCCTTCGGTGCTTTTTTGTATAAATCTCTCCAGAGTTCTATCATGTAATAGTCCTTTTACCTGAGAGTTTAAATGCACTTCGCATCTTACCTCATCGGCTACTTTTTTATAAAAAGTTTTTCCTATTACCTTCGTACAGATTACTTTATTTAATTAGAAAAAAGATTTTCATTATTACAATTTGCTTTTTTATTTACCGCCGTAAATTATACATGAATTTTGTATTATTATACTACGCCAATTTATA
>NBMG01000048.1 GCA_002084865.1 Candidatus Atribacteria bacterium 4572_76 | reverse complement strand
TGAACGAATCTTTTCTCAAATACAGTCTCGGTAATAACGCTGGTACCTTTTGCTACACAGGATAAAGCCATAAATTGGGCTTGCATATCGGTGGGAAATCCGGGAAAAGGTAAAGTTTTAATATCTACTGCTTTAACTTTTAATCAAGCTCTTTTCTAACTCAATCCGTACCCCTGCTTCTTCTAACTTCACTATCAATGGTTTTAATAATAACGGATCAGCCTTTTCTATTAAAACATCTCCACCCGTGATAGCAGCTGCTATCATATAGGTACCTGCCTCAATGCGGTCAGGAATTATAGTATAATCAATTCCGTGTAATTCTTTTACTCCTTCTATTCTTATTAAATCAGTCCCCAATCCTTCAACTTTAGCTCCCATCTTATTTAAGAAATGCCCTAATTCTACTACTTCGGGGTCTTTAGCTGCATTTTCAATTGTAGTTATACTTTCCGCCAAACAGGCAGCCATCATTATATTTTCAGTTGCCCCCAAACTGGGAAAATCTAAGTATATATCATCTCCTTTTAATTTATCAACTTTTGCTTCAATATAACCTTTTTCCACTTCAACTTGAGCACCTAAAGCCTCAAATCCTTTTAAATGAAAATCAACCGGACGAGCACCAATAGCACAACCACCGGGCAAAGATATCTTTGCTTTTTTTAAACGAGCCAAAAGAGGTCCCATCACCAAAATCGAACCTCTCATCATTTTAACCAATTCATAAGGTGCTTCGTAATTATTAAAATCATCAGAATCAATATAGAGGGTATTCTCTCCTCTCCACTCTACTTTAATCCCCAATTTCCTTATAACCGCCGCCATAGTATCCACATCGGTAAGGCGAGGGACATTCCTTAAAATACAAACATCTTTGGTTAATAAGGTTGCCGCCATAATAGATAAAGCTGAATTTTTTGCCCCGTCAATTTTTACTGTACCCTGTAATCTATTTCTTCCTGAAATAATAAGCTTTTCTGGATCCAATTTTCTCCTCCTCTTTAATAAGTATATAGTATTTAGTATTTAGTATTTAGTAAAAATAAAATAGCAAAACCAAAAACGTATCTTCTTAACCTATAACAAAAAACTATAACTTAAAAATTAAAATTAATACAAAAGTTTTGAATTTTGAATTATGGTTTTTCATTTTTCGCTTTAAGTTTTTAGTTTTATATTAAAAACTGATATCTATAAATCATTTTTTCTTTATGCAAAAACTAATGTCTGATTATCCAATAGACAGGCGAGATGCCTGTCCTACGTTGGGCACGATACATTGTGCCTCTACTCCTGAATTCTGATTTTATTCACGCGGTACTATCTTATTCTGGCTTTCTTCTGTTTTCTTTACTAAATACTAATGATTAACGACTAAATACTAGTTTAATATTTTTTTCAAACGGTTTTCGGATAATCCCTTTTTCGGTAATAATAGCCTCCACATAACGGTGGGGAGTAAGGTCAAAAGCCGGATTAAATACTTTTACTCCCGTAGGGGCTATCTGTTTATCCAATATATGAGTAATTTCTTTTGGGTTTCTCTCTTCAATTGGAATCTCTTTCCCTGATTTTAGCGATACATCAATAGTAGATATCGGAGCAGCCACATAAAAGGGAACTTTGTTTTCCCGGGCTAAAACAGACAAAGAATAAGTTCCAATTTTATTCACCACATCACCATTTCGGGCAATACGGTCTGCTCCAACTATGATTAAATTTATCTTTTTTTGAGACATTAAAAAACCGGCCATATTATCAGCGATCAAGGTAAAGGGAATTTTCTCCTGCATTAATTCCCAGGCGGTAAGCCTTGCTCCCTGTAATACCGGTCTGGTTTCATCGACATAGACATGTATCTTTTTTCCCTCATTAAAGACAGTACGAATCACTCCCAAGGCGGTACCGTGATCTACGGTAGCCAGAGCTCCGGCATTGCAGTGAGTAAGAATATTGTCCCCATCTTTAATTAGTGAAGCTCCGTACCTTCCCATTGCCTTATTTATCTCTATATCTTCCCGGGCAATATCTTTGGCTTCCTGTAAGATTATATCTTTTAATTCAAATAAATCAACATCTTTTTTTATATTAATTAAATTCGTCATTCTCTCTAAAGCCCAAAACAGGTTGACTGCAGTAGGCCGGGTAAGAGCCAGGCATTTTTTAGCTTTTTCCATATCTAAACTAAATTCTTTATAGGTATCAGCTTTTGAAGAATAAGCAGCAAGGGCTATGCCAAAGGCAGCCGCCACTCCAATAGCCGGTGCACCCCTTATCTTCATCTTCTTAATAGCTTCTGCTACTTCCTGATAGGAAGAACAATTAATTATTTTATATTTTAAAGGAAGTTTTCTCTGGTCAATTAGAAACACTTTCCCGTCTTTCCATTCGATAGTCTTCATCTTTTATCCTCTTCTTCTACTGGTTAAACAGTTTGCTTGTTTACCAGTTAACATTAATTGGCCAATTTACCTATTCACCAATTGACCAATTGAATTTAGCTTATCAATCAGCTGATCTATTTATTATGTAATCGAATGTAGCAACACGGCGTGCCGTGTTGTCCTTTTTGTAAAATATATATTGTTCGGTGTAGGGGTCGGATTTATCCGACCCGAGTTTTACGGGTCACGTTTAGTAGTAAAGATTACTCCACAGAGCGGGCTTGATGAATCAAGCCCCTACACTAAATCTTTACACACCCTATGTTTTTGCTGATTTTTTATTGATTTATAAAAATATGCCCCTACTTCTTTTTTCTAAACTTGAAACTTGTAACCTGTAACTTGTCACTATTACGCATAACTCATCACTGTTTTTCTATCCGCTCTATACTATCTAATATTCTATCTTCTTCTTTCTTAACTATACGCTCTATGCTAAACGCTATACGCTTTTTCTCTTTTCTACATACTATATACTCGATACTCGATACTGTTTTAAATAAAATTAATAATTCCCAAACTGGTTAAAGTAACGATTACCCCGGCTATCATAACCCCTCCCACTATTGTAGGAAAGGCATACCAAAACCTTATGCCCAAGATAAATGCAGCGGCTGAACCGGTCCAGGCTCCGGTTACGGGCAGAGGAATAGCTACGAAAAATAGTAAAAATATGGCTCCATATTTTTCGAATTTTTCCTCGGTATTCCGGCGTGTTCTTTTAAAAAGCCATTTAAAAAATATATCAAAATAACGCCACTGACGTAAATATTCAGAAAAAGGTTTTAAAAACAGCAATAAGAAAATTGCCGGAACTATATTCCCTAATACCGCAAATATGTAAGCCAAAAAGACCGGCATTTTATAAATTGTCAGAGCTATCGGAATAGCCCCCCTTAATTCGCTAATGGGCAAGGCAGCAATAAGAGCTATTCTTAAACCATCATTAATCAATTTTTTCAATTACCTTCTTTATTAGTTTGGTCATAATCGGTTCAGCATCTGCTGCCGCTTTTAAAATTTCCTCTACGCTGGTTTTTACTATCACTCCATCGATGGCTAAATCAGTTATACAGGAAATTCCCAATACTTTCATTCCCATATGATTAGCCACTATAACCTCCGGGACAGTGGACATGCCCACTGCATCAGCACCAATACTTATTAAAAATCTATATTCGGCAGAAGTCTCTAAAGTGGGGCCAGTTAAACCTGCGTATACTCCTTCTTGCAATCTTATTTTTTCTTTTAAAGCTACTTTTTTAGCTAACTCGATAAGTTTTTGGTTGTAAGCTCCGGACATATCTGGAAATCTCGGTCCTAATTCTTCATCATTAGGACCAATTAAAGGATTATCTCCAAACAGATTTATATGATCAGTAATAAGCATTAAATCCCCTCTCTTAAAGAAACGATTCATCCCGCCTGCTGCATTGGAAATAATAATCGTATTTGCACCTAATTTTTTCATCACCCTTACCGGAAAAGTTACCTCTTTCAAGCTATAACCTTCATAATAATGGAATCTACCCTGCATGGCCACTACTTCTTTATTGCCCAGCTTTCCCAAAACCAGGTTGCCGCTATGGCTTTGAACTGTAGATACGGGAAAATTAGGAATCTCACTATAAGGAATAATTTCTTTTTCCTGAATATCTTCTGCCAGTTCTCCTAAACCTGTTCCCAGAATAATAGCAATTTTTGGTTTGACCTTACTTTTTTGATTGATAAATTGTACACTTTCCGTGATTTTTGCTTTTAAATCTTCCACTTTAATTAAGCCTCCTTTAATTTACCGATTGACCAATTGACCGATTGACCAATTAGGATTAGTTTGCCAGTCAATTTAGCTGTTAGTATTCGATCTGTTTTTCTCTCTTCTTAACGAGATACGATTCACGAGATACGAGATACGGATTTATCTTCTGTCTTCTGACTCCTGGATTCCTAATTCTTCTTTTCTCTTTTTCTTTCCTTCTTCACTATATACTATATACTAAATACTATATACTGTTTTATGTTCTCGGAAATGCTCTGTAATATTCCTCACTGATCCATTTTCTACTTACATGGGTATAAATCTGGGTAGTGGAAATATCCGAGTGCCCCAACATCTCTTGAACTGACCTGAGGTCCGCTCCATTTTCTATCAAATGAGTAGCCAGAGTATGTCTTAAGGTATGTGGAGTGATCTTCTTTTCTATCTTTGCTTTTTGGGCATAGAGTTTTACCAGATAAAATACCCCCTGTCGAGAAAGCCTTCCTCCTCGGCTATTTAAAAATAAAGTATTCTCATCCGAATTTTTAACTAATTTTGGCCTTACTTTATCCAAATATAAATTCAAAGACTGATATGCTTTATCTCCAAAAGGAATTATCCGCTCTTTTGACCCTTTCCCCAGACATTTCAACATGCGATTTTCCATATTTAGATCATTAATTTTTAAATATATCAGTTCTGACACCCTCATACCGGTAGCATAAAGCAATTCTAATATGGCCTGATCTCTTAACCCTAATTTACCTTTAAAATTAGCCTTATCTAATAAAAGGTTTATCTCTCTTAAACTTAGAGCATGGGGAAGCTTTTTGCTCACCCGGGGAAATTCAATCAGACTGGTGATGTCTTCCTTGATAAGGCCTTCCATCAACAAAAAGCGATAAAACATCTTAACTGCTACTAAATTTCGAGAAATTGAATTAATCTCTAAATCTTTTCCTCTTAAATATGCAAAATAATTATTGACTAAAACTTTATTAGTCTGATTAAAAGAATTAACCTTCCTCTTTTTTAAAAAACTAATATACTTTATCAGATCATATCTATAAGAGATTATAGTATTTTGGGCTAAGCCCCTTTCGATAGATAGATAATCTAAAAAACATTCTAAATTCTCTTCTAACTTTTTCGTTTACATTTATGACAAATTTAGTGCCTGGCACCAGATTTGCCATCCTTTAGTACTGTATTTTTACATCCGAAGGAACAATTTGAATCCAGACATTTCCGGGAGCCAAAGCTATTCTATTCCCTTCTTTGTCTAAAAACTGAGTTTTTGCTCTAAGATCCGGCTTTGGCTTTTCCCAGATAATTTCTGCCGAGCGGCCTTTAAAAAATAATAATCCTGTCCCCTTGCCCACAAAATCTACCGCCAGTCTTCCCTCTTCGTCAATGACTTTGGTTTTTGCAAATTGAATTATAAGATTATCTACTGCTAATTGTTTTTTGGTCTTGGAATCTATATGAGGTTCGCCGTTCATAAATCTTAAATATTTCATCGATTCAGGTAAGTATTTATAACTTACCG
>NBMG01000047.1 GCA_002084865.1 Candidatus Atribacteria bacterium 4572_76 | reverse complement strand
ATTAAATAATCAGCTGTTTGGGCAAATATTTTCTTTAAATCTTTTCCATAACCCTTATATTCCCTAACCGAAACCCCGATTAGGGGACGATTGCCCGAATCAATCAATTTTTGAATATAAGGATGGCTATTTATAGTTTGATTAAAATTTTTTTCCTTCAACAAAAAGACGGGATCAGAATTCACATGGATTGATGGTTGCACTACTCCTAAATTTTCCAATAATTCTTTAGAGGAGTTATCTCTTACGGTAATTAAATCAACCTTATTTAGAATCCACTTCATTAACTTTTTATTAGCCTGCTTGTTTACCGGGCCGATACCCTGAGCATAAATCATAACCGGCACTTTAACTATTTTTGCTGCCAATATCAATCCCAGGTAATATAATATACTCCAGCCTTTTCCGGTTGAATCCTGGAGTAACCCCCCACCCCCGCTAATAAAAAGATCAGTATCTCGTAGACAGTGCATAATATTAATTAAGTGCATAATTAACTATATAATTAACTATTTTCCTAAATGTTTTTACCAGATAATAAAATACAATAATTATTATTAATCCCAGTATCAAGCCTAACCATATTCCGTTAAAAGTTCGCAGTATCGAAAATAAAAAGGGAGTATGAATATGACAGAAGGTATTAATCAAAGTAACCGGGCCAATAGTCCCGATAATTATTATGGGAATTTTAAATTCTTTTATCTTTAAGTAGCTCATACTCATCGCAAGTAATAGAGCGGGATAACCGATTAAAAACTCTTTATTTCGGGGTCGGGCGATTAAAGTCTTTTCCAAAAAGATTCTTATCTTCTCTTCAATGCTCAAAACGGGGAGAAAAGAAAAATTCCCTGAACGAGAGATATAAATTACCAAAAATACCGCAAAGAAGGCCATGATAATTACATGTTCGATCAGGAGGGGCTTTTTAATATTTTCTAAAATCATTAATTATTATTGCTTAATAAAGCCGCTATTAACAGGGCACCGGATAGAGTGATTAAAATTATCCTGAAAAAGCCGGTTAAAACCTCTTTTATCATCCTATAAAAACTGAGATTATTTACAGGAAAATCCTGGGCATCTTTAAATTTGGAATTATTGTTTTCTAAAAAATACCTTTCGTTAGCAATAATAGCCAAAGTGGGAAATATTAGAGCTGCCAGTAAAGCTTGAAGACATTTTTTAAGAGGATTAGTCCCCCGGAAATAACCCCTATGATTAAAAGGAGAATAAATATTTTTGGTTCCTGATAGGAAGCAGAAAGGATACTGGCTTTTCCTGTCTTAAAGCCATTCGCTTCCAACTCTTCTTTTATAGTTTTAATATAAGCTAAATTTTCCGCGATAAGATCAGAATCAGACTTCATAAAAGGCTTGACATAAAAGATCCTCACCTTTCTTTCTTTGGCCGCCCTAATCCACCTTTCTATGGCTATCTGCTTAGGAATAATTTCCATTTCTTCTTTGGTAATACTATGAACTCTTACTGCTAATTCGCTTGCTTGACGAGCGACTGTTTCAATCCCTTTTTGGCCGGCAAATTCTATAATTCCGAAGGGATATCCTTTTGTTCTTAGGAGTTCTGCCGTGTGAATCAGATTTTCTTTTGAAGGATAACCTAAAACTGCTTCCCCCTCAAAAATTATTCCCGAAATCTTTCCGGCTATATCACTTTCTTTAAATTTAAACTCTATGTCTTCCTTATTTATTTGAGGGAAGTTTTTGAAACGTAAAATGACCTGAAAGCCCAAATTTCTTATTAACTCAATATCTTCATCTGAAAATCCTAAACCTAAATCAGCAAGTTTATCTTCACTACCTTTCACTTTTAAACCTATATAAGGAAGAAAACCAAGATCTCTTACTAAATCTTCGCCCAATTGTCTTTGTAAATTTTCCTTTACACGAAGATAGTCATTTTTATCATTGAATACAATATAAGCTTCTCCCGGTGCAGGTTGAAATTTTTTAAAGGGGTCTAACGATTTTAAGAAGAAATTTAATTTATTAAGTTCTTTATCAGAAAAATAGAGTATCTTTCCGGACAAAGCAAGATTTTCCAGAGTATCTTCATGAACAGCTATTGAATTAATCCCAGCATTTTTAATTTTAGCCAACAGTTCGATTTCATCATAACCTTCCTGATAAGATAATTCTCTTAATTCATTCAGGCTCATTACTAATTCTACTTGCTTAAAATTGCTCTCCAAGTTGGAACGATGAAAAGTAATAATCCCGGCAACTACTAATGCGACAATAATAAAAAAAATCAAAATCGGATAAGATTTTTTAGGCATAATGATATTTCCTTTGCCTTTATTTAATATCTAATAAACTGAAAATATTTTAGCATATTTGTAATAAGAAGTAAAAACAAAACGAAAGTATCGAGTATCGAGTATATAGTCCAAGAAAAGATTCGGGTTAAAATTGCAGGGGAAGACAGCATCGAGTATATAGTGAATAATATCAGAGTGCAAAGCTAAAAACGCAAAACCAAAATTTAAAACTTAAAATTGAAGAAAAAGTTTTAAATTTTGGTTTTGTATTGTACACTTTTCGCTTTGCACTTCTTTGCTATACTCGATACTATCTTAATCTTCTGACTCCTATCTTCTTCACGAAATACGAGATACGAGATACGAGTTAGTTTTATTGCAATAAAGTCAACATTACTCCGGCAGCAACTGCGGTTCCGATTACTCCCGCTACATTGGGTCCCATGGCATGCATCAATAAGAAGTTGCTCGGGTTTGCTTCTTGACCTACTTTCTGGGCCACTCTGGCAGCCATAGGTACAGCCGATACTCCGGCGGCACCGATTAAAGGATTAATATTTCCTCCGGTAATTTTATTTAATAATTTAGCAAACAAAACTCCCCCGGCAGTCCCAAAACCAAAAGCGATTAAACCCAAGATTATTATTTTAATAGTGTTAAAGGTCAAAAAATATTCAGCCTGCATGGTGGCTCCTACACAGGTAGACAAAAATATAGTGACGATATTGATTAATTCATTTTGAGCGGTTTTAGATAATCTATCCACTACCAAACTTTCTCTGAATAAGTTACCCAACATTAACATCCCGATAATTGGGACGGAAGCTGGCAATAAAAGGCCGATCAAAGTAGTTGAAATAATGGGAAAGAGTATCTTCTCCGATCGGGATACCGGCCTTAGTTGTTTCATAACTATTTTTCTTTCCTCTGGGGTAGTTAATAATTTCATTATGGGAGGTTGAATTATAGGAACCAGTGACATATAAGAATATGCCGCCACCGCTACAGCTCCCAATAATTGAGGAGCCATTTTAACGGTAAGATAGATTGCTGTTGGCCCATCTGCCCCACCAATAATTCCTATAGAAGCTGCTTCCTGAATATTAAATCCCAAAAGCACTGACCCAATTAAGGCGACAAATACACCTACTTGAGCGGCTGCTCCCAAAAGAAAGGTTATCGGATTAGCTAACAAAGGACCGAAATCAGTCATTGCCCCGATCCCCATAAATATTAAACAAGGGTATACTTCATGCTTTATTCCCCACGAAATAAAATATAAAAGACCGCCCTCTTCCATTATTCCGGTTATGGGTAAATTTACTAATATTGCTCCAAAACCGATAGGTACAAGAAGTAAGGGTTCACATTTCTTTACTATGGCAAAATACAATAATACTCCACCCACAGCAAGCATTATTATATTACCCCAACTAAGTGCAGCAAATCCTGAAAGAGTAAATAAAGAAAGGACTTTCATTAAAAGATCCATTTAAATTCTCCTTTCAATTTTAACCTATTACCATTAAGACATCGCCAGTATCTACCATATCATTTGCGGCTACGTTTATCTTTTTTATGTTTCCGGAAGCATTGGCTACAATTTCATTTTCCATCTTCATCGCTTCTAAAACCAATAAAGTATCCCCTTCTTTTACGCTATCTCCCTCAGTTACTTTTAACTGAAGTACTTTTCCGGGCATAGGTGCTACTACTTGTTCTCCAGGTACCGCTGCAGTTGGCGCTTTAGCAGGAGCCGGGCTAGATGAAGGCTTAACTACTTTTTGACTTACCGGCTCTTCTTTTGCTTTAGTTATGACCGGTTGAGGAACAGAAACAGTTCCCGCTGATGATTCATTTCCTCCTACTTCTTCTACTTCTACTTCATACACTTTACCGTCTACTTTAATTTGAAATTTTCTCATTTTATTTACGCTTCTCCTTTTTTCAATATTAATAACTATTATTTTTTCCCTAACATTAATTCTTGCCTCCCCATAGCAGCCCAGGGAGCAATCGAAGATGTTTGATATTTTTTAATACTCAGTATTTTAAATTTACTTTTTGGTTTTTCTAAATATGAAGCCACCGCAGCCGTAATTACTGCAACTAATTTACCATCAACTTCTTCTTCTCCTTTTTTATTGACAGTACTCATTGTTGGAGGGACAATCATAGTTTCCTTAGTTATCTTCTTTGTTTCCTTAATTCCTATGATATTCTTTAAAAATACCATAACTAAAGCTAATCCACCCAGAACTACAAATACTAAAATCATATCTATAACTGCTACCTGTATAGCTCCACTAATTCCTTCAAACATATTTATTTATTCCTCCTTCTTTAATAGTCGTTAATCAATTTGTCAGTTAGTCGTTAGTGAATAGTATTTAGTTAAAAGTAGGACAGGGGTCTCTCCTGTCTATCAATCATTAATAAGTATTCGATAGTTGCAAGTTTCAGGTTTCAAATTGAGATTGCTTCGTTACTTCGTTCCTCGCAATGACAGAAATCTATACGCCAACTCGCATTTGTTCCTTACATCTTTTTCTTTCTTTTCCTTCCTTTATTCGCTATATACTATATACTAACGACTATATACTGTTTTTATACTGGGAAATTACCGTGTTTCTTCGCCGGTCTGGTTTCTCTCTTTGTAGATAGCATCTCGAAAGTTGTTATAAGGCGAGGTCTGGTTTCCCGAGGGTCAATAACCATATCAACATAACCTCGTTTAGCTGCTTCATAAGGGTTAGAAAACTTTAATTGAAATTCATCTATCTTCTCTTGGCGTACCTTTTCAGGATTGTCTGCTTTGGCTATCTCTTTTCTAAAGATAATATTTGCTGCCCCCTGGGAGCCCATTACGGCAATTTCCGCTGTAGGCCAGGCGATTACCTGATCTGCTCCCAAATCCCTGCTGCACATTGCCAGATAAGCGCCTCCATAGGATTTACGAACAATCAAAGTTATTTTGGGGACAGTTGCTTCAGAATAAGCATACAATAATTTTGCTCCATGTCGGATAATCCCTCCATACTCTTGCGCAGTTCCCGGTAAAAACCCCGGAACATCCACAAAGGTTAAAATGGGAATATTAAAGGCATCGCAAAATCTGATAAA
The DNA here is from genome assembly GCA_002084865.1 of Candidatus Atribacteria bacterium 4572_76. Taxonomy (GTDB): domain Bacteria; phylum Atribacterota; class Phoenicimicrobiia; order Phoenicimicrobiales; family Phoenicimicrobiaceae; genus Sediminicultor. The sequence goes on along the minus strand of NBMG01000047.1, from coordinate 3,743 downwards.
ACGAGCAGCTTTATCGGAAGCATCGATATCTAAACAGCCAGCCAAAATTTTTGGCTGGTTAGCGATTATACCTATGGATTGGCCATTTAATCTGGCGAATCCGGTAAGCATATTAGTTGCAAAATAAGGATGGGATTCAAAAAAATCTCCCTCATCTACAATGTATCTTATTACATCTTTCATTTCATAAGGTTTATTGGGGTCTGTAGGTACAATGTTTAAAAGGGCCTCTTCCATTCGATTAGGATCATCCTTACATTCTATAGATGGAGGGGTTTCCATATTGTTAGAGGGCAGGAAACTCATCATCTTTCTTACCATCTGGTAAACTTCCTCTTCGTTCTCTGCAGCAAAATGAGCCACCCCGCTCTTTCTATTATGAGTCATGGCTCCCCCTAATTTCTCTGAAGTAACCACTTCTCCGGTAACCGCTTTAATCACATCTGGTCCGGTAATATGCATTATGCCGATATTTTTTACCATAAATACAAAATCCATTATAGCGGGGGAATAAACTGCTCCTCCGGCTGCCGGCCCGACAATTATTGATATCTGAGGAATTACTCCCGAAGCAATAGTATTACGGTAAAATAGTTGACCATAACCGCTTAGGGAATCTACTCCCTCTTGAATACGGGCACCGCCGGAATCGTTTATCCCGATACATGGTGCACCCATTTTCATAGCCATATCCAACACCTTGCATATCTTCTTAGCGTGCATTTCTCCTAAGGAACCGCCGATAACGGTAAAATCCTGGGCAAAAACATAAATCAGTCTTTCGTTAATAGTTCCGTAACCAGTTACAACTCCCTCTCCTGGTGCCTCCACTTTATCCATACCAAAATTACTGCATCTGTGCTCAACTAACATATCAAGCTCTACAAAGCTATCTTTATCCAAAAGAAGGTCAATCCTTTCCCGAGCAGTAAGCTTACCCTTTTTATGTTGAGCTTGTATTCTTTTCTCTCCCATTAATTTATCTTACCACCTTTCTCCACTATTTTTAGATTTCCTGTCAGGGGACGGTCCTTTGACAAGGCTTTAAATTGAGTTATTTTGCTAATTTCGGATTCGCCCACCCCTAATTATTTTTACAATTTTTCAGACGGGTTCGATAAATCAAACCCCTACATTATTCTTTTACGAGATACGAGATACGAATTAGACTTACGTCTTATTTATCTCTCTCGCACAATTCAACAAGAATGCCGTTAGTATCCTTAGGATGCAAGAAGGCTATCTTAGCTCCGCCTGCACCATATCTCGGCTTTTCGTCAATCAACCTAACTCCTTCCTTTTTTAATTTTTCTAATATTTCTTCAATATTATCAACTCTAAAGGCAATATGTTGAATCCCCTCACCTTTCTTCTCAATAAATCTGGCAATAGGACCCTCCGGTGAAGTGGATTCTAACAGTTCTAATTCACTATCACCTAAAGGTAAAAAAGCAACTTTAACTTTCTGTTCTTCTACAATCTCTTCACCAGCAACTTTTAATCCCAGTATATTACTTAAAAGCTCACTGGTTTTTTCAATACTCTTTACGGCGATTCCAATGTGATCAATCTTTTCTATCATTTTTTGCACCTCCCTGTGTATAAGAATGCACCAATATATTTGACAATTTCTCTACCGCAGTATAGGGGTCTTCTTCCCGCTTTACTATTTTAGTTACTATCTTATTTAAAAATCCGTTATCAACAAAAGTTGAAAGTATTTCTTTCCATTGTTCCTGGATAAGGTCAAATATCTCTTTCTTGGCACTCTCCCGGCGTCTTTGTTCTAACTCTCCACTTTCCTTTAGATATTTGATATGTCGGTCGATCTCTTCCAAAAGTTTTTTAATACCGAAATTTTCGGTAGCTATAGTCTTTAGAACCGGGGGACGCCACCTCTTATTTTGGTTTAAATCTAACATTATTTCTATTTCGGTAGCTAAACGTTCACAACCTTCTTTATCGGCTTTGTTAATTACGAAAATATCTCCTATTTCCATTATCCCGGCTTTTATAATCTGGACATCGTCCCCCATTCCCGGCATACTTACCAATACAACTGTATCGGCTACTTTAATTATATCTACTTCAGATTGGCCTACACCAACTGTTTCAATAAATATTATATCTTTACCTAATGCATCCAATATCTTAACCGTTGCCTGGGTAGCCTTGGAGAGTCCCCCCAGATGTCCTCGAGTACTCATACTTCTTATAAAAACACCTTTGTCTAAGCTTAAATCCTGCATGCGAATTCTATCACCCAGCAACGCCCCTCCGGTAAATGGACTGGTAGGATCTATGGCGATGATTCCAACAGTTTTTCCCTGTTCTCGTAAAATTTTGGTAATTTTATCTGTGACAGTGCTTTTCCCTGAACCAGGGGGACCGGTCAGGCCAATTACCAAAGCATTTCCGGTATAATTATAGAGCTTTTTTAAAATCTCCTGAGCTTGGCTAAACTTATTTTCTACCAAAGTTATTAGTTTAGCCGCTGCCCTTCGGTCACCATTAATTATTTTTTCTACAATTTCCATAAAACACACCTTTTTATTATTATAACGAATAGTATGACACTTTTAAAACTAAAAACTTAAAGCGAAAAGCGAAAAATCATAATTCAAAACTCAAAACTTTTTTCTAAATATCAAATTTTAAGTTCTGTTTTTTTATTTCTTTAGTTTTTTATTTTCGCAATATAGCATGCGAGATAAGATAGATGAAACTTAATATACAGATACTATGTATTTAATTTTAAATTTTGAGCTATGGTTTTACGTTTTGCGCTTTTCGTTTTTCGCTATATACTATCCGCTAAACGCTGTACGCTCTACGCTATTAATTATTTTATTTTCTCCTTAATAAACTTAATTATGTCACGAGTATCGGTCCCGGGAGTAAATATTTCTGCTATACCTACCTTTTTTAACTCTGGGATATCTTCTTCGGGAATTACTCCTCCGCCCATAACGATAATATCTTTAATATCATTTTCTTTTAGAATTTCCATTATTTTGGGGAAAAGATGGGTATGAGCTCCCGATAAAATACTCAATCCAATAACATCTACGTCTTCCTGGATGGCAGTTTCCACAATCTGTTCAGGAGTCTGCCTTAATCCGGTATAAATTACTTCCATCCCGGCATCCCTTAGAGCTCTTGCTACAACCTTTGCTCCTCGGTCATGACCATCAAGTCCGGGTTTTGCTATTAATACTCTAACTTTTTTCCCTTTCATTTTTACATTCCTCCACTCTTTAAAGCTTTACAGACTCTTTATATTCACCAAAGATACTTCTTAACACATCACAAATCTCACCCAGGGTAGCATAAGATTTTACACAATCTAATATTAAAGGCATTAAATTTGCATCTGTTTTTGCAGCCTTCTCCAATAATTTCAAATTTTCTTTTACTTTATGTTTGTCTCTTTGCTCTTTTAACTTTTTAAGTTCCTCAACTTGCCGACGGCCAACTTCGGGATTAACTCTCAACAGGCCTTTAGGTGATTCTTCCTTTATCTTAAATTTATTGAGACCCACTACTACCCTTTTACCCTCTTCAATATCTTTCTGATATTTATAGGCACTATTCTGAATCTCCTGCTGGATAAATCCTTTTTCGATGGCTTGAGTAACACCGCCTAATTTATCAATTTTTTCAATATATTCCAAAGCTTGCTTCTCAATTTCATTGGTTAGGGTTTCTACATAGTAAGAACCGGCCAAAGGATCGACTGTTTC
>NBMG01000046.1 GCA_002084865.1 Candidatus Atribacteria bacterium 4572_76 | reverse complement strand
GCGAAGCCGTGGCAATCCCTTTTAATAGGAAGCAATATTATGTTTACATAATGACCAATAAAATAAATACCGTTTTATATACTGGAGTTACCAGCGATTTAAAAAAAAGAATTATTGCAAATAGTAGTTATATGATGTGATGGGATTGCTTCGGTCGTTTTACTCCCTCGCAATGACAAAATAAGAAATATGAGCTATATAACGTGATACTTAATACTCGACATGAGTAGGATTCCTGACTTCTAAATTCTGTCTTCTGCTTTTTATTCTCTTAACGAGATACGATTCACAAGATACGAGATACGAATTTCACTATACGCTAAACGCTGTACGCTCTACGCTAGATTTATTCACTAACAACTAACGACTAGTACACTAACGACTAATTTGCACAGAGGAAACAACATAATTAGAGGAGATTTGATTTAGTTTGACATTAACTATTTCACCTTTTTTACCGACAAAATCAGGAATTATCACTTTAATATAATTATCTGTGACACCGCGGGAATAGATTCTTCCTTCTTTGTCCTTTATCTCATCTTCGACTAAAATTTTAGCAGTTGAATTGAGGAATTTATTTTGAAAATCATATGATAATTCTTTAGATAATCTTTGTAACATTTTGCTTCTTTCTTTTTTAATTCTGTTATCGACTTTATTGGGCAGCAAATCTGCCAAGCACTCTTTACGATTAGAATATTGAAAAACATGTATTTTTGCAAAGCATATTTTACGAACAAAATTAATGGTTTTACTGAAACTATTATTATCTTCATTAGGAAAGCCCACCATAATATCAGTAGTTATGGCTATATCGGGAATTGTTTCTTTGATCAGGGAGATCTTTTGGTAAAAAAATGAGGTATCGTAAGGACGGTTCATAAGATTAAGAATTTTATCATCACCACTTTGCAGAGGGATGTGAAGATGATGACAAAATTTGGAACATCTTTTAAAAGTATCTAACAATTCGGCATCGATATCTATTAATTCTATGGAACTTAAACGAATTCTTTTTATTCCCTTAAAATTACTAATCAGGGAAATCAATTTTGCTAAATTTACCTCTCCTTTATCTATGTCTCTGCCATATGTACCCAAATTAATTCCCATGAGAACTACTTCTTTAACCCCATTACTACTTAAATCAGAAACCTCTTCCAATACATCTTTCACAGGTCTGCTCCGGGCAGGTCCTCTAACATATGGAACCTTACAATAAGCACAGAATCTATTGCAGCCATCTTGTATTTTGAGCCAGGCGCGAGCACGCAAACTGCTTGATCTATTTTTTAGATTACTGTCGTATTTTTTCAGATATTTTGCAGGATTTACTCTAATAACCGTATCATGGCGATTTATTTTTTCTAATTGCTGTAAAATAGAATTTTTTTCCCCATTCCCTGCTATCAGGTTAATCCCTTCTATTTTTTGTAGATCTTCATAATCAGACTGTGCGTAGCAGCCGGTCACGATTATTTTTGATTTTTTATTTTGGCGGACAGCTTTTCTTATCATCTGTTTGGATTTTCGATCAGCTTCTTGGGTAACAGTACAGGTATTTATTACATATATATCAGCACTTTGGTTAAAATCTACTATTTGAAAGCCTTTATCTTGAAAAAAATTCATAATGCTTTCTGTCTCGTATTGATTTACTTTACATCCGAGTGTTTTAAGGGCAACTTTAATGATGAACGTTCCTCCTTATTTGGTATAGCGTTTAGCGTACAGCGTGGAGCGTATAGTAAAATTAGCGTATAGCGTATAGCGTAGAGCGGATAGGATTAGTTAGCTAGTTAGTTGATTACCTGATTAATTGGTTAAGAAAATGAAGACAGTAGTCAGAAATCATAATACTAAATAATATACAGTTTTCCCTCTCCCCTCGGAGGGAGAGAGTTAGAGTGGGGGGGGAAATAAACGCAATGCGAGTAGAGTTTCTGACTCTTTCTTTCCTAACTAAACGCTATACGCTAGTTTGTACGCGATACTAATTATCGTTCTGTCCGAAAACATCTTTTATTTTCGCGAAAATACCTTTTTCCCCTAAATTTTCTAAGTTTTCTCCGCTTAATTTTGCATATTCCAATAATAAATTTTTTTGTTTGTCGGTCATCTTTTTAGGTATTTCCACTATGATTTTAACATATTGGTCTCCTCGATGCTGAGTTCCAATTTTAAATATTCCTTTTCCTCTGAGTCTGAAAACACTATTCGATTGGGTGCCTGCAGGAATTTTAAGTTTTGCTTTTCCTTCCAAAGTAGGAACAATAGTTGTTCCACCCAATGCAGCTTTTATAAAACTAATTGCATGAGTACAACTTATATTTATCCCGTTACGTTTAAATATTTTATGAGGTTTTATGTATAAAACGATGTATAAATCACCGGAAGGGCCGCCTTTTTCTCCTGGTTCTCCCATTCCGGACATTCGTAGCCGGTGGCCGGTATCCACACCAGCAGGTATTTTTACTCTTACTATTTTATTTTTCTTTACTTTTCCTGTGCCTCCACAATTAGTGCATACATCCTTAATAATTTTTCCTTCTCCTGAGCATCGAGGGCAGGTTCTTACATTGACAAATTGTCCAAACATTGTACTTTGAGTGCTTTTGATCTCACCTGTACCGTGACAATCAGGACAGGTCTGGGGAGAAGTACCGGGTTTGGCTCCGCTCCCTTTACACACTGTACAAGTTTCCCAGCTTGGGATTTCTATTCTGGTTTCTTTTCCAAAGGCAGCGTCTTCGAAACTTATTTCTAAATTATATCTTAAATTAGCTCCTCTTTGAGGACGCGCTCTTCCCTCACTTCTGCGAGTTCTTGTTCCAAAAAAAGAATCAAAAATATCGCTAAAATCACCGAAGTCACCGAAGTCAGAAAAACCTCTTCCCTGAAAATCAAATCCTCCCATGCCTTCGGCAGAACCAAATTGATCATACCTTGCCCTTTTTTCCGGGTCGCTAAGCACTTGATAGGCTTCGTTGATCTCTTTAAATTTCTTTTCGGTATCGCCATCAGATGAATTTCTATCAGGATGGTATTTAAGGGCAAGTTTTCTATAAGCTTTTTTTATTTCCTCGGGAGTAGCATCTTTTTTTACTCCCAAGGTTTCATAGTAGTCTTTTTTGGTCAATTAATGTTTTCCTCTTTTTGCGTATTAGTTATCCAGTCCTCTATATGCCAGTTAATTTAATTCATATATGTAGGTAGAAATGCTCTGTATTCCCGCTTCCGCGGGAATGACAGAAGAAACAGACGGGCACGATGCATCGTGCCCCTACATTTTAATTCTAATTTTCTTCACATGATACGTGATACAAAATCGAAATCGCTTTGTCACTTCATTCTTCGCAATAAAATCTCCGTTTTTTTATTCTAATTTCTGAATTCTGTCTTCGGACTTCTATTCTCTTAACGAGATACGATTCACGAGACTTGTCCCCGTGAAAACGGGGATACGAGATACGAATTTTGCTACCCGCTACTTCCTATACGCTCTACACTATTAGGGCGTATTCAATACGCCCCTACTTCCTCTTCTCTTTTACTTTCCTTACTTTACTACACGCTCCACGCTGTACGTTCTACGCTAATTTTTTTTGTCTTCGTCCTTCTCGACTTCATAATCAGCATCAACTACTTTTTCTTCGCCTTTCTTCTCTTCAGTTTCAGCTTGGGCACCCTCTGCACCTTTTTTGGCTGTTTCCTGTTGTTGTGTTTCCGCTGATGTCTTTTTATAAATTTCCTCAGCCAATTTATGCGAAGAGGTAGTTAATTTTTCGATATTCGATTTAATTTTTTCTACATTGTCTTCTTCTAAGGCCGCCTTAAGATCTTTGATATCTTCATTTATTTTGCTTTTTTCGTCCTCGCTAATTTTGTCTCCGGATTCCTTTAGAGTTTTTTCCACAGTATAAATCAGAGTATCTGCCTGATTTCGAAGTTCTATCTTTTCTTTTAATTTCTTGTCCTCTTCAGCATACTGCTCTGCTTCTTTTACTTTTTTCTCTATTTCTTCTTCGGTTAATCCACTTGACGCTGTAATGGTTATTTTTTGCTCTTTTTGAGTTCCTAAATCCTTTGCTTTAACATTGATAATGCCATTTCTATCGATATCAAAAGTTACCTCAATTTGAGGAATCCCCCTTGGGGCAGGAGGAATACCAACCAATTGAAATTTCCCCAAACTGGTATTATCTTTAGCCATGGGTCTTTCACCCTGTAAGACATTTATATCAACTGCGGTTTGATTATCGGCAGCAGTTGAAAATATCTGGCTCTTGGATGTAGGAATAGTAGTATTTCTTTCAATTAATTTGGTGCATACTCCACCTAAAGTTTCTATACCTAAAGATAGAGGAGTAACATCCAATAACAGAATATCTTTCTTTACTTCACCTCCCAAAATACCGGCTTGAATTGCGGCTCCAATTGCCACCACTTCATCAGGATTAACTCCCTTATTTGCCTCTTTACCAAATATCCTTTTTGCAATTTCCTGTACTTTGGGCATCCTGGTCTGCCCACCAACTAAAATTACCTCATCAATATCTTCTGCTTTTAATTTAGCGTCCTCAAGTGCTTTACGACAGGGTTCTATGGTACTCTCAATAAGATCTTCGGTGAGCTGTTCTAATTTTGCTCTAGTTAGAGTAACATTTAAATGTTTAGGGCCACTGGCGTCAGCAGTGATGAAAGGTAAATTAATCTCAGTCTCTAATGATGAAGATAATTCGCATTTTGCTTTTTCTGCTGCTTCCTTTAATCTTTGCAAGGCCATTTGGTCATTTTTTAAATCTATTCCGTTTTCTTTTTTAAAACTATCTACTAACCAGTGTATTACTCTTTGGTCAAAATCGTCACCGCCCAGAAAAGTATTCCCGTTAGTAGATTTAACCTCATAGACTCCCTCTTCGCCAATATCTAAAATAGATATATCAAAAGTGCCGCCTCCAAGGTCATAAACTGCTACTTTTTCATTTTTTTTCTTATCAAATCCATAAGCAAAGGCTGCTGCCGTAGGTTCATTTATAATCCTTAAAACATTTAACCCGGCAATTTTTCCTGCACTTTTAGTTGCCTCCCTCTGGTTATCATTAAAATATGCCGGTACAGTAATAACTGCATCGTTTATTTTTTCACCAATATGATCTTCGGCATCTTTTTTAATTTTTTGCAGTACCATAGCTGAAATTTCCTGTGGACTGTAAGCCTTACCCTGAACCTCTATTTTAATGTCAGTATGTCCCCCGGGAATTATTTTAAAAGGCAATATTTTTTTCGCTTTTTGCACTTGCTCGTCATTATATAACAGGTTGTCCTCCTTCTACAACTGCAACAGCAGAATTAGTTGTTCCTAAATCTATTCCTATTATTTTTCCCATGATATTATTTCTCCTTTTCTTAATATTCTTTGATTTAATTTATTCTTTATGTGTATTCTTTTTTTCATTTGAAGAAACCGCAACTTTTACCATTGCTGGTCTTAATACTTTTGACTTTATATAGTAACCTTTTTGGAATTCTTCTATAACCGTATCTTCGGAATATTTATCTGTGTCAATTCTCATTACCGCCTCATGTTTGTAGGGATCAAATCTATGACCAATTGATTGTATAGGTTTAACTCCTTCTTTTTTTAAAATATTACGAAAATCTTTTAAGGTGTTGTTAATCCCTTCTTTTATAGCCCTGGTATCTTTTTCATTTTTAGTAGAATCTAAGGCTCTTTCCAGGTTATCTATTACCGATAACAGATTATTTATAAGCCTTTCGTTGGCAAATTCAATAAATTCCCTCTGTTTTTTCTCCTGACTTTTTTAGTTTCTGATAATTCATCTTTTAATTTCTTTAGCATTTCCTCTTTTTCTATTACTTTGCGGATTATTTCGTCTTTATTCATCGATTTATATTTTTTGCTTTCTGTAAATTTTACTTTTTTCGTTAATTTCTTTTTATCCTTTTTGTCGAACATCATTGATCCTCCGGGGATATACATTTTTAAAGAATCTTAAAATTCGGATAATATCTCACTTAATTTATCTGAGATATATTCTGCAATAGAAATCATTCTGGGGTAATCCATTCTGGTTGGTCCTAAAATTCCTATTGCCCCAGCCGGTTTACCTTTTATGCTATATTCACTTGTTACCAGGCTGCAATTT
>NBMG01000045.1:5134-10758 GCA_002084865.1 Candidatus Atribacteria bacterium 4572_76 | reverse complement strand
AAAATAAAGCTTGAGCCCGAAGAATTACTTTCTGTTCTATCTCGATTATCTTTGATGGTTGGGGTGAGGCTTCATTCAATTATATTTTCCAGTATGGCTAATATTCCTTTTATAGCCTTTAACTATGACCCTAAAGTTAAATATTTTGTTGAAAATTTGGGATTATCTGAATTGCTGTTAGAAACAGACGAAGATATCTCTTTAAAAAATCTTCAAGAAAAGATAGAATATATTAGAGAAAATAATGATAAAATAAAAGATATTTTACTCAAAAAAGTAAATAATTTAGAAAAAAAAGCTCTTGCTAATAATGAATTGGTTAATAAGTTTTTAAACCCATAACCATTGAGGTTACTATTTAATATGATTAGAATGTTTCACGTATATAAAAATTATCCCAACAAAATTCAAGCCTTACGGGATATCAATATCCATATAAAAAAGGGCGAATTTGTTTTTTTAGTAGGCCCTACCGGGGCAGGGAAGAGTACTTTTTTAAAATTGATTTACCGAGGGATTGTTCCCACTAAAGGACAGGTAATTGTCGATGGGATAAATATTGCCCGGCTTAAATCTGGCTACATTCCTTATTTAAGGCGAAATATAGGTATTGTCTTTCAAGATTTTAAATTACTGTATAATAGAACGGTATATGAAAATGTTTCCTTTGGTTTAAAAGCGATTGGTGCAACTAATTTTGAGATAAGACAGCAAGTTAATAAGGTCCTTAATTTAGTCGGGCTGGAACATAAAAGGAAGATAAAGCCACATTTATTGTCCGGAGGAGAACAGCAAAAGTTATGTATTGCCCGGGCTATTGCTAATGAACCATTAATATTGCTTACCGATGAACCGACTGGAAATTTAGATCCTTACACTTCCTGGGAAATTATGAAGCTTCTATTTCATATAAACATCCGGGGAACTACTATTATAATGGCTTCCCATGATAAACTTATGATAGATAAAGCTAAGAAGCGAGTAGTGAGATTGGAGCGGGGACGAATAATAGAAGATACACAAAGAGGGACATATTAAGATGATTTTTGAGAATATGGGATTTTATTTTAGAGAGGCTTTACTCAGTTTTAGAAGAAGTACTTTAATGAGTATGGCAACAATATTAAGCATTACTACTATTTTAATTATTGTTGGAGTGTTTCTATTAATTTCTATAAATTCCAGTCTTTTTCTAAAAAATATAGAATCCCAGTTAGAGATTATAGTTTATTTAGAAGATAATATTTCCCAAGCCGAGATAAACAATTTAAAAAGCAATATTGCTTCAATAGATGGGATAAAAGAGGTAAAATTTGTATCTAAAGAAGAGGCTTATCAGAGGTTACTAAAGGATTTGGGAGAGCAGAAAGATATACTCAGTGCTATTGAAAAAAACCCGCTTCCAGCTTCTCTTGAGATACAGGTGAAAGACCCTAAAATGATTGAGCAGATTGCTAATCGGATTGCTGAATTTAAAAAAGTGGAAGAAGTTGAATATGGCCGAGAAATAGCAGAAAAATTGTTAAATTTTACTTATGTATTTAGAAGAGCGGGGATGTTAGTATTAGCCCTCCTGGTTTTTGCTTCTATTTTAATTATATCTAATATAATAAAAATTACTGTATATGCCAGAAGAAATGAAATTGAAATAATGAGCTTATCAGGAGCTACTTCCTGGTTTATTAAATGGCCTTTTATAATTGAAGGATTTTTACAGGGTTTTATCTCAAGCCTTTTTTCCATAATAATATTATATTACTTTTATATTTTTGCCGTAGATAAAGTACATCAAGCCATTCCTTTTTTACCATTGGTAGTGGACAATATGGATTTATTACCTATAGGTATAGCAATTGTACTGTTAGGGAGTTTAGTGGGAATTTTAGGGAGTATGTTTTCTGTAGGAAAATATTTAAATGTATAAAAAGAGATTAGTTTTAATAAACAAGAAAATATTTTCTATTTTAATATTGATTTTAACCTTCATCTTGTTTGTTGTTTTTTTTAGTTATAGTGATAGCAGCGGAGACTACAGTAAAAAGATAAACGAGGAAAAACAGAGATTAAAAAAGATAGAGCAGCAGATTAAAAATACTAAAGATGAAATTAATAATTTACAAAAGAAAGAAAGAGGTTATTTAGAAACACTTCATAAAATTGAAAAACTTTTACGGGATACAGAAAAAGAGTTACAAGCTATCAAAAAGGATTTGGAACTTGCTCAAAAAGAGATAAAACAAGGTGAAGATGAGCTTATTCTTGAAAAACAGATACTAAAAGAAAAGACTAAACTATTGGAAAACAGGTTAAGGGAAGTATATAAACGCGGCCTAACCAGCTATATAGAAATTTTATTTAATAGTGAAAGCTTTTCTGATTTTCTTACTCGTTTCAGATATATAAAAAATATTCTGTCTTTGGATGCTGAAGTTATTAATGATATTCGCCAGCAGATGAAAAAGATAGAGAATGATAAAATAAACCTGGAGAACAGAGAAGAGATATTGAGTTTGTTAAAAAAAGAAGTAGAGAAAGAGAAAGAAAATATTGAATTTTCTATTAAAGCCAAAAAGTCCATAATTAATAAAATAAACTCTCAAAAAGAAGCATACCTAAAGTCTTTGAAAGAGTTAGAGCAATCTTCTCAGGAAATAAAGCATATAATAGAGAGAATTTATAAACAACAAAAAGAGGATTCCAGGAAAACCTCCCAAAAGGAAGTACCGACGGTTACCCTAAAACCTAAGAAGGGGATTTTGGCTTTGCCCGTACAGGGTAAATTAATTTCTGGGTATGGAAGACAAAAAAATATTGAATTTAATACTTATACCTTTAATTCTGGAATAGATATTAGTGCCCCCCTTGGACAGGTAGTCCATGCAGCCGGTTCGGGAGAGATAATTTATACCGGAAACATAAAGGGGTACGGGCAGATAATAATTATTGATCATGGAGGAAGGATTACTACTCTGTATGCGCACCTTTCTAAAATTTTAATAGATATTGGGGATAAAGTAAAAAAAGGGCAATCCATAGGTCAGGTGGGCGATAGTGGCGGTGTTTCTTCTACCAGGCTGCATTTTGAAGTTAGAGTAGAAGGCAAACCTACCGACCCTATGAATTGGCTATAAGTATAAATATTCTAAAAATTTGGCGGTGAAAAATTTGATAAATATAAATGTCAAAAGAAAGAAAATAATTACTTTAATTTCGATTTTTGTACTGGTTACCATAATAAGTGGATTTCTATTTTATAATGTTAGGGCAAATGGTACGACTAATGAAGAGATGCTATTTAACAACCTAGAGCCTTTCTTTGAAACTTTAAATTTGGTAAGGTTTGAATACGTAAAGAAGGATATAGATTTAGATGTAGTTATTCAGGGGGCTATAAAAGGCATGCTTAAAGCCCTTGATGACCCTTATACTCGTTATATGGACCCTCAAGCACTTAAAAGAGAGCAGGAAGATATGTTTTTAGGTCATTTCGGAGGGTTAGGGATAATTATCTCAATAAAAGATGAGCAATTAACTATAATCTCTCCTATTGAGGATACCCCAGCCTATAGAGCAGGAATAAAAGCAGGAGATAAGATAGTAGAGATTGATGGAAAATCGACTGAAGGAATTGGGTTGGATGAAGCAGTTAATATTCTAAGAGGGAAGAAAGGAACTGAGGTCACCTTAGGAATTAAGAGAGAAAATGTAGAGGAAATTTTAGAAATTACCATAATTCGAGATATAATCGAAGTTAAAGCGGTAAAAAGGGAGATAATGGGAAAGGATAATAACCTTGGTTATATCCGAATTACTACTTTTAATGTGAATACCGAACCTGAATTAGAAGAAGTTTTAAATAAGTTTAAAAAAGATAGTAATATCCGGGGGATTATCCTCGATTTACGCAATAATCCGGGAGGGTTATTGGATAGCGCTATAGAGGTGGCCAGTAAGTTTATAAAAGAAGGACCGATAGTCCATATTAAGGATAGAGATGGGATAACGGATACAATAAACTCCAGAGGGAATAAATACCCCGAATGGCCTTTAATTGTACTAATTAATGAGGGGAGCGCAAGCGCCTCAGAGATTGTATCCGGAGCGGTTCAGGATTCCGGAAGAGGAAAGTTGCTAGGAGAGAGGACCTTTGGTAAGGGAGTAGTTCAACAGGTCTTTAATCTATCTGATGGCTCGGGAGTTGTTATTACTACTTCTGAATATTTTACTCCCAGTGAACGATCTATAAATCATATCGGAATTGAACCGGATATATTAGTGGAACCGGTAGAAGATAGCGAACAGGATATGCAATTAAATAAGGCGATACAGTTATTGGAAGAGGAACTGAATTAGTCGTTAGTTGTTAGTGAATGGTGAATAAGTCGTAGGGGCAGACCTTGTGTCTGCCCCTTAGGTATTAAAACTATTAGTATAGAGCGTGGAGCATGAGGGGGAAATTTATTTTGAAAAAGAGCCAGAGAGAAATTATAAATATTATCGCTTTAGTAATTATTTTGATCATAGCTTTTAACATTTCTAATCTATTTAATAAGTCTATTAAGGAAGAAAATAGTCTTCGTAATACCCAAAATATTAACCCAGCGACTACTAATGAAATAGAGTTAGAGGTAAAGGAACCTGAAGGACCCACTTATGACAGCGAACAATATACAGATTTAATAGTTGATGATTTAGCCTCTTCAGAGGGAGAGATAAACTTTTCACCAAAAGCAGCTTTTATAATAGATGATTTAGGATATGAAACAGAAGTGGCAAAAAAAATGATGGAACTGGAATTTCCTGTGGCACTATCTATATTACCTTTTCTCCAGTATTCTGAGTTTACTGCTGAAGAGGGAGAAAAAAATAATAAAGAAATTATGCTGCATTTACCAATGGAGGCTAATAATAATGGTACTGACCCCGGACCCGGCGCCATTAAATCCGATATGTCGGAAGAAGAAATAAGACAGGCTGTCAGAGATTGTATTTTTAATTTCCCTTATATTATAGGGGTTAATAATCATATGGGCTCAAAGATTACCGAAGATAGGGAAATAATGGAGATAGTTTTAGAAGAAATTAAAAAATATAATTTATTTTTCATAGATAGTGTAACCACTAAGGATTCAATTGCCTATGAAGTAGCCAGAGAGATGGAAATTAAATCTGCGGTAAGGTCGGTCTTTTTGGATAATGAGAACGATATGGATTATATTAAAGGACAGATATTAGAAGTTCAAAAGACTGCCCTAAGAGAAGGACAGGCTATTGCTATTGGTCATAGCCGTATAAATACTTTTTATGTACTGAAGAGGATGGTTCCTGAATTGATTAAAGCTGGCATAGAAATAGTCCCGGTGTCAGAATTAGTTAAATAAGCCTTTGTTAAAAATTCTGGATTCTTACTACTCAACCTTTGTTAAATAGACACATCCCATTTTCTCTTTCTTAACTCGATACGCAATACGCGATACTCGAAATTTTCTTTAAAAGATTGTGTTATTTATGCTTTTGTATTATAATAATTTTGTTTCTAAAAAAATAGCATATAGTATATAGAAAAACAGTATATAGTATTGAGTATCGAGTATATAGCCAAGAAAAAGAAATACTAGGGGTTA
>NBMG01000045.1:0-5102 GCA_002084865.1 Candidatus Atribacteria bacterium 4572_76 | reverse complement strand
ATATAAGATAACTAAAAATTCTAGATTAATAGACAGCGGGCCTGTTCTCGTGAAAACGAGGGATGCCTATCCTACTAAATATTATATACTCGATACTATATACTAATTAAGGGTGGAGGAAAAATGGAAGACAAAAAAATACGGGTTAGGTTTGCCCCCAGCCCTACAGGTATGTTGCACATCGGAGGAGCCAGAACGGCTTTATTTAACTGGCTTTATGCCAGACATTATAATGGAACTTTCGTTTTGCGTATTGAAGATACCGACCAGGTAAGATCTACCGAAGAAGCAGTAAATGTAATATTGGAAGGTATGAAATGGTTGGGTTTAGATTGGGATGAAGGCCCCGGAAAAGGCGGGGAGTATGGTCCTTACTTTCAAATGCAAAGATTACCTCTTTACCAAGAATTTGCGGAGGAATTATTAAAAGATGAGAAAGCATATTATTGTTATTGTACCAGAGAAGAGCTGGCTGAAAGTAGAGAAAAACAAGCAAGAGAAGGTAAAAATCCTAAATATGATAGACATTGCTTGAATCTTAGCGAAGAGGAAAAGAAAAGATATGAAGCAGAAGGTAGAAAACCGGTAATAAGACTTAAAATTCCTACCAGGGAAATTGTCTTTAATGACCTATTAAGGGGTGAAGTAACTTTTGACGGTGAGTTGTTAAGCGATTTTGTAATCATGAAATCAGATGGAATTCCTACTTATAATTATGCTGTAGTCATTGATGATGCCTTAATGAAGATTACCGACGTTATGAGAGGAGATGACCATATTTCTAATACTCCCAAACAGATAGTAATATATGAAGCCTTGGGATTTGATGTACCAAAATTTGCTCATATCCCTATGATTATGGGGCAAGACCACACCAGGCTGAGTAAGCGCCACGGAGCTACTTCAGTTATGGAATATAAAAAGATGGGCTATATCCCGGAGGCAGTAGTAAACTATATTGCGCATTTAGGCTGGTCTTCAGGTGGCGAAAGGGAAATTTTTTCAAAAGAAGAGTTAATCAAAGAATTTACTTTGGATAAAATTTCCAGACATGCCGCTGTTTTTAGTATGGATAAACTCAATTGGTTTAATAGTGAATATTTAAAGAATATGTCTATCGATTCCTTAACTGAAATGCTTCTTCCTTTTCTTAAAGAGGCTAATTATATTGAAGATGAAGAAAATCTTTCTCCGAAAAAAAATGAGTATATAAAAGAAGTGGTAAAATTGATGCAGGGAAGGATTAAAAATTTTGCTCAGTTTGTCGACTATGCGGATTATTTTTTTGTGGATAAAATAAATATTGACCCCCAGGCCTTTGACAGCGTATTAAGCAAAGAAGGTGTCACGGGTATTTTGCAGGCCTTAAAGGAAAAGCTTTCTGTTCTTAAATGTTGGGATGAAGAAAGCATTGAAAATGCAGTAAGAGAGGTTGCTTCTTCTCTACAAATAAAGGGTGGACAAATAATCCATCCTACTCGGGTTGCACTGAGCGGTAAAAAAGTAGGTCCCGGTTTGTTCGAATTAATGGTAGTGTTAGGTCAGGACAAGACTGTTAAACGTTTAAAGGAAGCTATAGAAAAAATAGAAGAAGCGAAAAAAATAGGTAGTTAGACTTTTCAAATAACACAATTTAGTATAAAATATAAAAAAGAAAAAACATTATAGAGTTGAGGGATCGTCTAGTGGTAGGACACCAGACTCTGGATCTGGGAGCGGTGGTTCGAGCCCACCTCCCTCAGCCATTTTAGTGAAATAGTCGTTAGCATCAAATTCAGGTTTTTAGTTGTCAGTTTTCGGATTACAGTTAAAAGCTTAAAGTGAAATTTTTTCATTCTGGCTCCTGAATTCTGTCTTCTGACTTCTATTCTCTTAACGAGATACGATTCACAAGACTTGTCCCCGTGAAAACGGGGATACGAGATACTAATTATGGCGCAATCGAATAGTGGTTAATTCAGCTGGCTCTCAATCAGCAAACGGGGGTTCAATTCCCCCTTGCGCCACCAATTTTACAAAGCAAAATAGAGTTTTAAGCTGAGCAGGAATTACCTGCTTTTTTTATAATATCAACAGAATTTGGAGAAGCGTAAAAGCGAATTAAAATAATTAAAGATAAATTTATATTATAGTGATGCACGATGAATCGTGCCCGCCACAAGATACAGTAGGTAAACGGTAAGGATACAATTCATTGTGCTCCTACAACATAATTGTAAAACAAAAAGTAAATTGATCAATAAAATTAGTATAATAAAAAAGAGGCAGAGATGAATAATAGAAATGATCAAATAGATTTTGCCCAGAATAAAATATCCCTAAATTCTCCCTTAGGGCAGGCCTTCTTAGGCCACCAGGAAGGAGAAGAGGTAGAGATTGAAGTTCCTATCGGAATATTAAAATATAAAATATTAAAAATATTATAATGAAAACCAAAATATTAGAAATAAATTCCAAAAGGATAGATTTAGCTAAGATAAAACTAGCCGCAGAAGAAATAAAAAAAGGTAACTTGGTGGCTTTCCCAACCGAAACAGTCTATGGATTAGGGGCAGATGCTCTCAATGAGAAAGCGGTTGCGAAAATATTTCAAGCCAAAGAAAGACCATTTAATGACCCGCTAATTGCTCATATTGCCGATATTAAAGAATTGTATAGATTATCCCAGCAGGTTCCCCCGGTAGCTATAAAATTAGCTAAAGTATTTTGGCCGGGTCCTCTTACCTTAGTCCTTAAAAAATCTAAATTAGTTTCAGGTATTGTTACTGCCGGCCTTGATACAGTTGCAGTAAGAATGCCGGAGGACAATATTGCCTTAAGCTTAATTAGAGAATCTGAAACTCCCATAGCAGCTCCCAGTGCCAATCTTTTTGGGAGGACAAGCCCCACTACCGCTCAACACGTAACCGATGATTTAGACGGTAAAATAGAGATAATTATTAATGGAGGAAAAACAAAAGTAGGGGTAGAATCTACTGTGTTGGATGTAACTGTTGAACCTGTCCGGGTACTGAGGGCAGGGGGGATATCAGTGGAAAAATTAAAAGAAGTAGTTGGCCAGGTAAAAATAAGTAAAGAATTAAAAGAAGGTTTTCGTTCTCCTGGAATGTTAAACAGTCATTATTCTCCTCAGGCAAAATTGATTTTGGTAGAAAATAAGGAGGAGACCAAAATAGAAGAAGTTCGTCGGTTGGCTTCTAAATATATGACCCAGGGGTTTAAAGTGGGAATAATGGCTAAAGAAGAAAATCAGAATAAATATGGTAGATTTGAGGTAAAAGTTATCGGCAAGGGTACCGAATTAGAGGTATGTGCAGCTAATCTCTTCACTATTTTAAGGAGTTTCGATAAAGAAGGATTTGAGATTATTATTGCTGAAGGGTTAAAAGAGCATGGTTTGGGGTTGGCAATAATGGAGCGATTAAGAAAAGCCGCTGCCCCTAAATAAATGTGTTAATGCATAAACTATTTCCCTTGTTTCTTTCCTGTATTTTACTGTATACAGTATAATGTAGGGGCAGACCTTGTGTCTGCCCCTACGACTTATTCACTAACGACTGATTCATATATTCGATAGTGTTTTCCCTGCACTTATTTCCCGCACCTATACGCTAAATGCTGTACGCTCTACGCTATAATCTTAACGCAATACTCGGTACTCGATACGCAATACGAATTTAAATTTGACAGAAGTAGAAGGGTGTGCTAATATTTTAAAAAATGTTAAGGAGCAGGCAAGGTGGCTACAAAAAGAGAATTTACTAAATCAATAAATTCCTTTAATTTTTATTACTACTATTTTACCACCGATGTTTATGCCTTAACATCTTAGAAGTTTAAAATAAGATATCATAGGCATGGACATCGGTTTTATGCCTATGATATCTTTATATATTTATCATATATGAAGGTCATAGGTTTTTTAAATTCCTATGACCTTTTTTGTTTTTAGCCTATTCATTTCTGAAAACGTAGGTGCCCGATTCAGCGAGCACGATAAAAAAAGTTAGCAAAAAGGTTCCCGGAGCGGATGAATTCACTCCTCCCTACAATAAATAAATGTAAGTGCAAGCCCTGGTTTATTAGGGCGTGTCAATCTCAAATCGTGTCAAAGGACAACCGTTTCCTTGACACACTTGGAAAAGGAGGTATATATGTTGGTAAGAGGAATAAGAGGAGCGATAACTGTAAATAATAATACTAAAGAAGAGATTATAAAGTTTACTAAAGAGTTGCTGATTACTTTACAGAAGGAGAATGATTTTAAGATTGAAGATATAGTAAGTGTTTTTTTTAGTGTCACTCCTGATTTGAACGCTGCTTTTCCTGCTCGAGCAGCACGAGAATTAGGCTGGAAACAAGTGCCTCTTTTTGATATGCAAGAAATAGGCGTTCCGGGGAGCCTGCCTCGATGTATTCGAATATTAATCCAGATAAATTGCTCTAAAAATCAAACAGAAATAAAACATTGCTATCTAAGAGGGGCAAGAATATTAAGAAAAGATTTGGTTAAAGAAATTTCAAATCAAAAGGAGGGTGAATTCAAGTGATTATCGTAATGAATGGCAAAACTGATGATGCTGATGTAGAAAAAGTGATACAGAAGTTGCACGAAATGGGACATAAAGTACATATCTCCCGAGGAGAAAGACGGATTATATTAGGAGTAATCGGGGATGTAGAAAATTTAGCTTCTGTACCGTTTTATGCCTTTAAGTAGAGGAGATCATTCGTATCTTAAAACCTTATAAATTAGCAAGCAGGGAATTTAAGGATTTTGATACCATCATTAAAGTAAAAGATATAACTATTGGGGGAAAAGAAGTAATAGTAATGGCAGGGCCTTGCGTTGTAGAAAACGAGAAACAGATATTTGAGACAGCTCGACAAGTGAAAGCTGCCGGAGCAAAGATATTAAGAGGAGGAGCTTTTAAACCCCGGACTTCTCCTTACAGCTTTCAGGGATTAGGGGATGAAGGTTTAAAGTTGTTGGCTCAAGTTGGAGAAGAGACAGGTTTAGCCGTCGTAACTGAAGTGATGTCGGTTAATCAGATAGAGCTGGTTGGTAAATATACCGATATATTTCAAGTAGGTGCTCGTAA
>NBMG01000044.1 GCA_002084865.1 Candidatus Atribacteria bacterium 4572_76 | reverse complement strand
GTGTCAAGACTAAAACCATAAAAATCGGCTACACCTTTTAACATATGATATAAATATTTTCCCTTAACCTCTCCCCAGGGGACCAAGGCACCCTGCATTATAGACTTGTTTTTGTCCGGCACAATTAACTCAGGATCAAATTCCATTTTAAAACCTAAACCGCTACAAGCAGGACAAGCTCCATAAGGACTATTGAATGAAAAGATCCTAGGGGCAATTTCCAGTAAATTAATTCCGCATTTAGGACAAGAAAAATGCTCGCTAAACATCTTTTCTTTGCCGCCTTCTATATCAATCACTACTATTCCTTCACTTAAACTTAGAGCAGTTTCGATAGAACCAGCCAAACGAGTTTTTATTTCAGGATTTACTATCAACCTGTCTACTACAACTTCTATATTGTGATTTTTATATCTATCGATTTTTATATCTTCTTCTACTTCGAAAGTGTTTCCATCAACCCTTACCCGAACAAATCCTTTTTTTTGAATATCTTCTAATATTTGTTTGTGCTCACCTTTTTTAAAGCGAATTATCGGGGCTAAAACTTGTATTTTTGTTCCCGGAGGTAAATTTAAAATTTGATCAACCATCTGCTCGACCGTCTGTCTACTAACCCGTCTACCGCACTGCGGACAATGAGGTATTCCAATCCGGGCAAAAAGTAATCGTAAATAATCATAAATTTCCGTTACGGTACCGACTGTGGAGCGAGGATTCTTGCTTGCTTTTCTCTGATCAATGGAAATCGCCGGTGATAATCCTTCAATGTAATCTACATCAGGTTTTTTCATTCTTTCCATAAATTGACGAGCATAAGAAGACAAAGATTCAATATATCTTCTCTGACCTTCTGCATAAATCGTATCAAAAGCCAAAGAAGATTTACCAGAACCGCTCAACCCGGTAATTACAATTAATTTGTTTCTGGGTATCTCCAAATTGATATTCTTTAAATTATGTTCCCGTGCCCCTTTAATTATTATCTTAGTCTGAGCCACTTAATAACTCTCCTTTATATTAGTATTTAGTATTTAGTATTTAGCAAGAAATCAAAGAAAATCAATTTATAAAATCCAAATTAACTAAATGAGTAATTAACTAATTTATTAATTCACTTAGATAGTTATAAACTAAAAATTTAAAGCTAAAAGCGAAAAACCAGAATTCAAAATTAAAAACATTTTCTTTAATTTTAAGTTTTGTTTTTGCATTTTTAGATTTACATTTTATGCTATTTTACTATACGCTCTATGCTATTCTCTATTCTCCTTCACTATATACTATATACTAAATACTATATACTGTTTTTTTATTTTCCGAATAAAGTCTTCTCTTTTTTTAATCTTCCTATCTCATCTCTCAACAGGGCTGCTCTTTCAAAATCTAAATTCTTTGCTGCCTGCTTCATCTCTTTCTCTAAAGATTTTATCAGTAACCATAAATTGCTCTTACTTAAGTATTTTTCACTTTCTTCATTTACGGTAGAAAAATCTTCGAAATTATTTATGTTATTGATAACTGCAAATTCTTCTACCGCCTTAGTTATGGTTTTAGGAGTTATCTGGTATTTGCGATTATATTCTAACTGTATTTTCCTTCTTCGATTAGTTTCTTTTACCGCTCTTTTTATCGACCCGGTAATATTTTCGCAATACAGAATAACTGTGCCGTTTATGTTTCTTGCTGCTCTTCCCATAGTCTGAATTAAAGAGGTTTCTGACCTTAAAAAGCCTTCTTTATCTGCATCCAAAATAGCCACTAAAGATACTTCCGGGAGGTCTAATCCTTCTCTTAGAAGATTAACTCCTACTAACACATTAAATTTACCTACTCTTAAATCCTTTAAAATGTTAACCCTTTCCAAAGTCTTAATCTCTGAATGAAGATATTTTGCTTTTATGTTAATTTCTTCCAAATATTCAGCTACATCTTCAGCCATTCTTTTAGTTAAAGTAGTCACTAATACTCTCTCTTTTTTTTCCGTCCTTTTTTTTATTTCTGCTATCAAACTATCAATCTGATTTTTAGCCGGTTTTAAAATTATCTCCGGGTCAACCAATCCTGTGGGTCTGATAACCTGTTCAACTGTTTGCTTACTTTTTTCTAATTCATATTTGGCTGGGGTTGCTGAAACGAAGATAACTTTATCCATATAATTTTCTATTTCTTTAAAATACAATGGTCTATTATCATAGGCAGAAGGTAGACGAAAACCATATTCTACTAAACTATCCTTACGAGATTTATCTCCTGCAAACATGCCTCTTAATTGAGGAACAGTAACGTGAGATTCGTCAATAAACATCATAAAATCAGAAGGAAAATAATCTAACAGAGTTGCCGGCGGTTCTCCCGATTTTCTTCCGCTAATATGACGAGAATAATTTTCAATTCCACTGCAATATCCCACTTCTTTTAGCATCTCCAAATCGTATTTAGTCCTCTGTTCCAATCTTTGAGCTTCTAAGAGTTTTCCCTCTTTTTTAAAATAGTTTAATCTCTCTTTTAATTCTTCTTCTATAGATAAAATCGCTCTTTCTAATTTATCTTTAGTAGTAACAAAATGCTTTGCCGGATAAATTATCAATTTATCTTTTTTCTTTACAACTTTTCCGCTTAGAGGGTCTATCTCGGAAATTGTTTCTATTTCATCACCCCATAATTCTAAGCGAAAAGCATATTCTAAGTAGGAAGGAAATATTTCAATTACATCTCCTCTAACTCTAAAACATCCACGGTGAAAATCAACATCATTTCTCTCATAGTGGATATTTATAAGCCTTTCTAAAATATCATCCCTTTTGAAAATTTTGTTCTTACTGATTTTTAATACTAACTCCTGATAATCTTTAGGGGAACCTAATCCGTATATGCAAGATACGCTGGCAACAATAATCACATCTCTTCTTTCAAAGAGAGAACTGGTAGCAGAGAGCCTTAGACGGTCGATTTCTTCGTTTATAGATGAATCTTTTTCTATATAAGTATCTGTCCTCGGAATATAGGCTTCAGGCTGGTAATAATCATAATAGCTTACAAAATATTCCACTGCGTTATCAGGAAAAAATCTTCTAAATTCACTGCACAATTGAGCGGCTAAAGTTTTATTGTGTGAAATAACCAGAGTGGGCAATTGAATTTCTTGAATTACATTTGCCATGGTAAAAGTCTTACCTGAACCAGTTACACCCAATAAAGTTTGATACTTGTAGCCATTACGTATTCCCTCTACCAATTTTTTTATTGCCTGGGGTTGGTCTCCTTGCGGGGGATAATCAGATACCAAATTAAATTTTTGAACCATTTGCAACACCTTTTAAAAATTACAACTATAATTAAAAATTTAAAACTCACTTTTTCCTTAAATAATTATAACACTTTTTATGTAGTATATAGTATATCGTATATAGTATATAGTTAAAAAAAGAAAGCTACCAGGATAAGAGTGTATCGCATTAAGAAGATAGAAGTCAGGAGCCAGTATCCAGAAGCCAGAATAAAACTATAACACTTACTAAACGTTATGCAAAAAGGAATATTAAAAATCTTAAAGTTCATAGAAAGCAATGTATTATAGTATCTAGCTAAAAAAGTAAAAATCTAATGTAAAATAAAATAATATTTCGCATATATGAATTGTATTTCTTATTTGCTAAATTCTGACTCATGGCTCCTGAATTCTAAAATAATTATTATCTATAGACAAATAGACAGGCGAGACGCCTGTCCTACGGGCAGACACAAGGTCTGCCCCTACAACTTATCAACTATCAACCATCTGATTGGTAGACTTAAAAAATTGGTAGATTGGTCAATTGGAGAATTGGTCAATTGATCAATCTACAAACAAATCTACGATTTTTGAATTATTCACATCTACTAAGCCTTTATTGGTTATTTTAAGATGGGGAGCTACTTCTAAAGACAGGAAAGCGATACTCATAAAAGGATTATTTACCTTAATCCCTAATTTTTTAGCAGTTTTAGAGATAGAGTCCAAATTTTCTTTTACCTCTGATAAAGGCCTATCTGACATCAAGCCCGCAATGGGCAGTGGCAGTGAATCTACTATTTTTTCATCTACTGATATTGCCAATCCGCCTCCCATCTTGGCAATAGCTGCCCCGACATTCAACATATCTTTCTCGTTAGTACCCACAATTATAATATTATGGGAATCATGGGCAACAGATGACCCTAATGCACCTTTTTTCATACCGATCCCTTTAACTAAACCCATACTCACTTTTTCCGAAGCGTGATGTCTCTCTATTACGGCAATTTTTAAGATATCTCGTTTGGTATCAGAAACCACAAAGCCTTCTTCGATTTTAGGAACTTCTATATTTTCTTCGGTAATAATTTGACCGGGAGTAATTTTTATAACTCTGCATTTATTACCTTTTACTGGAATCTTGAAATCTTCGGGGTAAAGCCACTTGATATTAATTGATCCCCTAATAGGTACTTCCAATGGTTTGGGGCTTAGTTCTAATATCTCTCCGTTTTCGGCAACTAATTTTCCATTATTAAAAACTTTGAGGATATTAAAATCTTTAAAATTATCAAAAACAACCAAATCAGCCACATAACCGGGAGCAATTGCACCTAAATTTCTTAATCTAAAATATTCTGCAGTATTCAGGGTAGCCATCCTTATGGCGGTAACAGGATCTATGCCCTTTTTTATAGCAGTTTTTAGAATATAATTAATATGTCCCTCTTCAACTAAATCTTTGGGGTGACGGTCATCGCAACAAAAGAAACACCTCCGGGAATTATCAGGATTTATAAGTGGTAAAAGGTCGATCAAGTTTCTAGTAACTGACCCCTCTCTCAACATAATATACATACCTAATCTCAATTTTTCTTTAGCTTCTTCTACTGTAGTACATTCATGGTCAGATCTGATTTGAGCAGAGATATAAGCACAAAGGTCCTTACCGGTCAAATTAGGAGCATGTCCGTCAATGCATTTTTTTGAAGATACTACTATTTTATCCAAAACCTCAGGAATCTGGTTTAAAACTCCCGGAAAATTCATCATCTCTCCTAACCCTAAAACCCATTTTTCGTCTAAAAGAGGAAATAAATCATTTACACTAAGGTTTGCTCCGGAAGTCCCTAAAGATGAAGCAGGAACACAAGAAGGAAGCATCATAAAAATATTTAAAGGGTTATACTTACTGGATTCCAGCATATATCTGATACCTTCCAAACCCAATACATTGGCAATTTCGTGAGGGTCAATAATCACCGAAGTTGTCCCCAATGGTACCACAGTCCTGGCAAATTCTGAAATTAACTATTTCTATGCCTTTTTCCATATATCTAAATCTCTGAAATTTTTTATTTTCTTGGTCATCTGCTTCCTTTGCGAGATACGATTCACGAGATACTAGATACGAGATTTTTCCATATCTTTTCAACTTGTTTCTTCGTTTTATCCAGTGAATTGCTATTGTCGATCACATAGTCAGCCATTTTAACTTTTTCTTTCATGGGCATTTGGGATTTTATCCTCTGCAGGGCTTCATCTTTGGATAAATTATTCCTTTTAATTAATCTCTTTATCTGCTCATCTTCATCTATATAAACAACTATTATCTTATCCATTAATCTATCTATCTTCGCTTCATAGATTAAGGCAGCATCTATAATTAATATTTTTTTCTGGTTATATGTTTTATTTTTTAATGAATCTATCTCTTTTTTAATTATCTTGGTTATTTCAGGATGAGTAATATCATTTAATTTCTTCAGGAGAGACTGATTTGCAAAAACTATTTTGCCCAATTTTTCTCTATCAATAGTCAGGTCATTTTGTAAAACATCTTTTCCGAATATTTTAACAATTTTCTCCCAGGCAGGCTCGTGAGGTAAAATTACACTATGACCAAGTTTATCGGCATCAACAATTTTGGCACCTAAATCTTTAAACATTAATGCCACTGTACTTTTACCACTTACAATTCCACCGGTGAGACCGATAATCAATGCCATGATTCCTCATACGAGATTCGTGATTGATTTTTTCTAATATAATTTTTTTATTCTCTTCGTTTATATAATTCAACTCTGTAGCTATCTCAATTTGAGTTTCCAATTCAGCACAGGAACCTAAAGCAATGTACAAAAATTGTTTATACTCTTTATTGTGAAATCTATTAAAACCTTCAGCTATATTTGTGGGAATAGATAAACTTGCTCTTTGCATTTG